>CACXDF010000181.1 GCA_902766325.1 uncultured Eubacteriales bacterium
AGCAAGCGGAAGAAGAACCTGCCCCCGCTTTTGCAACGTATATCGAATATTTGTACCGGAAAGATAAAGCCAAAGCCAAAGAGTACTATGCCGAATTGATGCGCGGGTTTGCCGGTTCGACGAAGTTTCCGTCGAGGAAAAAGAAAGAATCCTCCGGTTTGGCGCAGGAAAAAGCGTTTAAACTTCCCGGTATCAAAAAGAAAGCGGACGCTTTATCCGTGCGTCCTTCGGATATCGCGCAGGCCGTTTGGGGCGTTTTTCTTGCAAAAACGAACGTTCGCGAAGACGTGGTCTTCGGCAACGTGATATCGGGCAGAAACGACGATTTTCCGAATATGGAAAAGATGGTCGGTATGTTCATCAACACCGTTCCCGTTCGCGTTCGCACGACGGGCAAGACGCTGAAAGAAGTCCTTTCTTCCGTCGCTTGGCAATCGCAGAATAATTTGGAATACGGGTTTTTACCTTTATCGGAAACGGGGATCATTCCGGAATCGGTCGTGATCTACGACAACAACGAGAAGGATGAAAGCACGTATTCGGTCGTCGATCAGACGGGATACGATATGGAATTGGAGTGCTTCGGCGAGGATTGTATTTTGCGTTACAATCCCGACTGTTATTTGAGCGGGGATATCGACTACGCCGTTCAAGCGCTGCTCACGCTGTATAAAGTTATGACGGAAAGCCCGGACACATTGGTCGCCGAAGTTCGTCTGTTTAACGCCGAATTGGAAAAAGCGCTTCTTGTTTCAAAAAAGAAACACGCGGATTTAAAGAGAGAAGTCCTGCCCGAAAAACCGTTGACAACGGAAAAAGAAAAACTGGTCGCTTCCTGCATAGAAGGATTGTTGTCCGTCAAGGTGGATAACGCGAACGCCGACTTTTTTGAGCTCGGCGGCGATTCTATCTCGTCGATCAGGTTGTCCGCGAAACTCCGCTCGGCAGGTTATAAGGCAACGGTCAAACAGATCATGACGTTAAAAACGGTGGCCGGTATCGCTTCCGAAATGACCGAAGACACCTCGCGGAAAGCCTATTCCGTAAGCAAGATAGGAATCGGCGTTAAGCCGTCGGACTATGAGTACGCTGCCGAAGTGTTCGGAGAAAACGATATCGAGAGCGTCAGCCGCATGACTCCTTTACAGGAAGGAATGCTCTTTTATGCTTTGACCGAGGACGGCCCCGCCTACAATACGCAGACGATAGTGCCGGTCAAAAAAACGGATGCGGGCGTCATCAAAAAAGCGCTCGATATCCTCGCTCGCAAGTACGAAGTGCTCCGCAGTAACTTTATTTGGACGGAAACGGGCGGACTTCAGGTCGTTCTGAAAAACCGTTTGCCCGAACTCAACGTCGCTTCCGGAAATGTGAAAAGTATTGCCGAGCGCGATCTTTTCCGCGGATTCGATCTGAAGAAAGACAGCCTTTTCCGCGTAACGTACGTGGAAGGAGAGCAGAACTACCTCATTCGCAATATTCATCACCTGATCGCAGACGGTTGGTCGGATTCTATTTTAACGAACGAACTGAAAAAGATAAGAGACGCTTTGACGTCGGGCGAGTCGATCGAGGAAGAAAAAGCTCCTCCGTTTGCTTCTTATATCGAATACCTGTATCGTAAAAACAAAGAAGAAGCGAAAGCGCATTACGCCGATCTTATGGCAGGGTTTTCCGGGGCGACCGGTTTGCCGCCTGCGAGCGACGCTTCGGTCTCCGGTTTCGCCGAGGAAAAAATAATTTCCTTGCCCGATCTAAGCAAAAAAGCCGAAAGCCTTTCCGTTCTCCCGTCCGATCTTATTCAGACGGCTTGGGGAATACTGGTCGCGCAAGCAAACGGAGACGGCGACGCCGTTTTCGGTAACGTTCTTTCCGGTCGAAGCGGTTATTTCCCCGGCATAGAAAATATGGTGGGTATGTTCATCAACACCGTTCCCGTCCGCGTTACGACGAAAGACAGAACGTTCAAAGAGGCGTTGCATGCCGTAAAAAAACAATCGGAAGAAAACGCAGAATACGGATTTTTATCATTACCCGAAACGGGCGTTTTGCCGGGTACGGTCGTTGTTTTCGATAATTTCGGCGGTAAAAAAGAAAAGGATTGCTTTGTTGTCGATCAAACGGGATACGATATGGAATTGGAATATTCGGACGGCGAATGCATACTCAGATACGATCCGAAAAAGTATCCTGCGGAATACGCGGATCGCATAGCGGACGGACTTATTTCGATATGCGACGCCATCGCCGAAAGACCGGACGAGCCGGTTTCTTCTTTGCGTCTTTTCGATGCGGGCGCGCCCGTACGAAAGAGCAGGCCGAAAGAGCAAAGCGCGGAGAAAAAGAAAGTACCGCTGAAAACGGAAAAAGAGATCATGCTCGCGGCGTGCGTAAAAGAGCTGCTTTCGGTTGAACCGGAAAACGCGAGCGACGACTTTTTCGAGCTCGGCGGCGATTCTATTTCGGCGATCAGATTGTCCGCAAGACTGAGAAAAGAAGGATACTTCCTTTCGGTAAAAGACGTAATGGCGGGAAAAACGATCGCGGAGATGGCGCGGCGCGCGGCCGTGTGGTCGGGAGAAAGCGCGCCGGCGTGCGGTATCGTGCCGCTCACTCCCGTTATGATCGACTTTTTCGAAAGATCGTACGCGCACCCCGACGGATACGTACAAGAAGTCTTATTGAAGTCGGAAAAAGGTTTCGGCCCCGTTCGCGACGCGTTGCAAGCCGTGTACGAACGTCACGATATGCTTCGGGCGACCTATTCCGACGGGAAATTGGTCGTGCCGGAAGTTTCCGATAGCGCGCCCCTTTCTTACGAAATTTACGAAACGGACGACGTAGTGAAAACGTGCGTCGAGGCGCGGAAAAAAATAAAAATGTCCGGACCTGCGTTTACAGCCGCGTTAATACGTCAAAAGGGTATCGAATATCTGTACCTGTGCGCTCATCACCTCGTTGTGGACGGCGTGTCCTGGCGCGTTATTTTAGAGGATATTTCTCTCGGATGCGCGGGAGAAAAACTGCCGATAAAAACGTCTTCTTATTTATCGTGGGCGAAAAAATGCGCCGGCGGCGTCAAAATATCCGAAAAAGAAGCAGATTTCTGGCGCTTGACGGAGGGCCGTATAACGCCCGTCTTTACGGAAAAAGGTCACCCGCCGTTCTCTGTCGAATTCAGTTTAACGAAAGAAGAGACCCGCAGACTCACGGAAAACGCCGGACGGATATTCGGAGCGCGCCGAGACGCGGTCATGCTCGCCGCTCTTGCCCGCGCGGCAAAACGAACGTTCGGAAAAGAAGAGACGGCGGTACTTATGGAAAGTCACGGTCGCCAGCCGCTTTTTGAGGGAGATATCTCCCGTACGGTAGGGTGGTTTACTTCTTACTATCCCGTTATTTTTACCGGCAGAGGGAGCGCGGAAGAATGCGTAACGGAGAATAAAGAACGGCTTCTGTCCGTACCCGAGGGCGGCGTACGCTATCAATTTACGAAAAAAAAGAACGCGCCGGATATTATTTTTAATTATATGGGCGAATATGACCTCGGCAAGTCGCCGTTGAAACTATGTTCTTTGCCCGTTTCCGAGGACAACCCGGAGAGAGAGGCGTTGGACGTGGAAGGAGAGATAAACAACGGCGTTCTTACGTTGTCTCTGCGCTTCAACGGACCGTCCGTCGAGACGGGGAACGAACTGAAAGAAAACTTCCGTAAAGAACTGGTCGATATTTGCGATTTATGCGCGGACGATAAAGAAAAAACACTTTCTCCCGCCGATCTCGGATATCCGGGTATGCCCATGTCCGATTTTGAAGAGATCAAGGGTATAAAGCCCGTCCGCATAGCGCCCCTTACGCCGACTCAGCAGGGTATGCTGTTCCATTCGGACGACGACGAAAAAGAATATCTGGAACAGACGGCCGTGCGGCTCTCGTTCATGCCCGACGTGGAAAAGGCGGAAAAACTCATTAACGCCCTGGGCGATAAATACGCCGTTTTGCGCAGTTTCTTCGTTCGGTGTAAAAGCGGCAACGTATATCAATGCGTCGCCGATCGCTCGCGTCTTGTTTTGCATCAAGGAGACGATCTTGCCACGGTCGCGAAGAAGCGTATCGACGAAGGCGTAACGCCGTTTGGCAGCGTGCCGATCCGACTTGACCTGATCGGGGACGTGCTGCTTGTTACTTCGCACCACGCATTGCTTGACGCCTGGTCGGAAGAAATCTTTATTGAAGAGTTTGAGAAACTATATCTCGAAAACAGGTTGCCCGAAGGACGGGAGGACGATGATTTCTGCGAATACGCGACGAATTACGGCTATCTTGCTTCTGCCGAGGATTACGCCTATTGGACGGGCCTTATCGAAGGCGCGCAAGCGTCGTTTGTGCCCGGACACGCGGGCGGCGCGGTCGGCGACGTAAAGAGGATCAAAAAAGAACTTTCTTGTTCGGGCGCCGTTACTTCTTTCGCCCTGAAAGACCGGGTGACGGAGAATACCGTTTTCGAAGCGGCGGCCGCGCTCTTTATGCAAAGGATATGCGGCAGAGAGGACGTGATCTTCGGTAAAGTCGTTTCGGGAAGAGACGCGTTGACGGCGAGAGCCGTCGGACTTTATATCGCCACGGTGCCCGTGCGGGTGCGATCGAAAGATCCGTCCGACATCTTAGGCGAGATCGCTTTTCAGTCGGAAAGATCGGTCGAACGCGCCGTTTGTCCTTTGGGAGAACTGTATAAACGCGCGAAGATACAGGACCCGATCGGGATGTTGTTCGTTTACGACAGTATTGCGGGAAACGCACGCGCAAAACATTTATTTACGCGCGACAGTACCAATTACGGCATTACGCTTGCCGTTAATAAAGAAGAAGAGTTTGTCGTTGATATTTCTTTTAACGACGGAGAGTATTCTGCCGAGGAGATCGGATCGTTTCTGGATTTATACGAAAAATGCGTCGAGGAGATAACGGGCGAGGGTAGGGCCGAGTATGCGCCGCTCGCAGGAGAAAACGTTTCTTATCCGGCGTCGCTTATTAAACTTTGGAACAATAAAAAAGATTTTACCGTCTACGCGGACAAGGAATACGGCGCGGAAGAAATAAGAAGCAGGGCGGAAAGCCTTGCTGCCTACCTTGCCGATAACTTCCCGAAAGGAACGGTCGCCGTGCGCCTTGAACGCGGGGTCGATATGATCGTCGCTTTGCTCGGCGTCGTTCTGTCCGGAAACGCTTACTTGCCTATCGGGGTCGATCATCCCGAAGAACGGGTAAGATTCATGTGCGAAAACGCCGGCGCGAAGGTCGTGATCGATAAAGAGTTTATGTCCGGTTTCCGTTACGAAAAACGGTACGTTGCCGACGTGAAAGGCAAAGATATCTGTTACGTCATGTATACGTCCGGATCGACCGGGCGGCCCAAGGGGGTAAAAATATCGCATTCGGCCATAACGAACAGACTATGCTGGATGGAAAAGCGGTACCCGCTTTGCGGCGGCGCTATCCTGCAAAAGACGCCCTATACCTTCGACGTTTCCGTTTGGGAGATATTTAGGCCCCTGCTTTTCGGCGGAAAATTGGTTCTGACGCCGCCCGGTCTTCACGCCGATCCGAAGACGATCGCCGATCTCGTCAAAAAGTATTCCGTCACGCAGGCGCATTTCGTGCCGTCCGTGTACGACGTGTATCTGGAGTATTGTTCCGGTCGCGACGTTTATCCCGTCAAAGATCTCTTTTTGTCCGGAGAAAAATTGGGTAAAAAGACGGTCGAAAAGCATAACGCCGTTTTCGGAAAAGAATCGAAATTGCATAACCTGTACGGACCGACGGAATGCGCTGTGGACGTCACCTATTACGACGTAAAAGGCGACGAAGCGGACGTGCCGATCGGAAAGGCCGTCGACAATACGGAAGTATCTGTACTCGTTGCCGGCAGAGTGGCGCCTCCTTACGTAGAAGGCGAAATCGTCGTCGGCGGAACAAACGTGGGGAGCGGATATATCGGTAAAGACCGCGGCGGGTTTATCGACGGAAAGTATTATACCGGCGATATTGGTTGGACGGATAAAGAAGGGAATATACACTTCGTCGGCAGAAAAGACAGACAGATCAAGTGGAACGGTATGCGTATCGAACCGGGCGAAATAGAATATTTGATCGGAAAAACGGAAGGAGTGCGCGAAGTATCCGTCGCCGTCGTCGCAATAAATAAAACGCCCGCTTTATGCGCTTTTATCGTGGCCGCGGATAAAGAAAACGTCGAACGGGAAATAAAAAAGAACCTGCCGTCAAATCTGATGCCCACTATGCTCGTGTTCGTGGAAAAAATGCCGCTGACCGAAAATGGAAAGCTCGATAAAAAGGCTCTTGAAGAGAGTGTAACGCACGTCGGAAGAAGGTCGCCTATGCCGCGCGCGGCGACTTCTTTACTCGATATCGTAAGCGAAGTCGCGGGCGATAAGATCGGCTTTGACACGCCGTTTTCTCAGGCGGGGATAGGCAGTCTGGAAAGGATAAAACTGTCTGTCAAGCTATCATCTTACGGGTATACTTTTTCCGACATCGTCCGCGCCGATACCGTTCGGGAATTGTACGAAAAAGAGCATAACGAGTTCTTTATGCGCTTCTCATCCGGCAG
>CACXDF010000182.1 GCA_902766325.1 uncultured Eubacteriales bacterium
TAAGAACTCCACCGTCAAGTACGCCATTACCGACAAAGACGTCGTTATCAGCGACGATCGTGAGATAGCCGGTTTCTCGACCTATCCTATCGTTATCGTCAAAGGTAAAAGAGTATAATCCCAAGATAAAAAGGAGGAAAACATGAGAGTTCTGTTTGCGACAAGTGAAGCCGGTCCGTTCTTGAGAACGGGTGGATTGGGCGACGTCAGTCAGGCCCTTCCGTACGCCATGAACAAAGCGGGTCAGGACGTGCGCGTCGTTATGCCTTTGTACGAAGGTATCGGCGCCGATTTTCGTCAGACTATGCAATTCGTGGGGAGCAAGATCATATTTTTGGGTTGGCGTCAACAGTATGCCGGATTGTTCCGTTGCATCTATCGCGGCGTGACTTATTATTTCGTGGATAACGAATATTATTTCAAGAGGAGCGCGCCTTACGGACACTATGACGACGGCGAAAGGTTCGCGTTCTTTTCCAAAGCCGTACTCGAATTGATCCCCTTGATGGACTTCGGACCGGAAGTTATCCATTGCAACGATTGGCAAACCGGACTTATCCCCGTTATGCTCGACGCGTTTTTCCGCGGCGACAGCACGTACGGCGGGATCAAAACCGTTCTTACCATTCACAATATCGAGTTCCAGGGTAATATGGACAGGATCTGCATTCAGGAAGTATACGGCATTCCGTCCGCATACGAAAGTATGGTGGAATATAATAATTGCGCCAATATGTTGAAAGCAGGTATCGAAGGCGCCGACAGAGTAACGACGGTCAGTCAGACATACGCCAACGAGATCATGAGTCCTTATTTTGCGTACGGATTGGAAGATATCCTTTCTCGCAGAGCGTATAAGATTTCCGGTATCGTCAACGGCATCGATACAGACGTATACGATCCGAAGACGGACAAAGCCCTGTTCGAAAACTATACCGTACGTTCGCTGAAAAAGCGCGCCGCCAACAAAGCGGGACTGCAAGAAATGTTGCATCTGCCCGTAGCCCCCGACAAACCGCTTATCGGTATGGTCACGCGTTTGACCGGGCAAAAAGGCCTCGATCTCGTTATGGAAGTCATCGACGACATCCTTTCTATGGATATTCAACTGGCTATTCTCGGTACCGGCGACTGGAAGTATGAAACGGCGTTGCAAGAGGTGGCTCGCAGATACGGCAATAAGCTCGCCGTCGTTATCAATTTTTCCAAAGATATCGCCGGCAAGATCTACGCCGGTAGCGATATGTTCTTGATGCCGAGTAAGTTCGAGCCCTGCGGTCTCAGTCAGATGATCGCCATGCGTTACGGCTCCGTGCCGATCGTGCGCGAAACGGGCGGACTTAAAGACACCGTCATTCCGTTCAATCCGGTCGAAAAGTCAGGCAGAGGCTTCACTTTCAAGACGTATAACGCGTACGATATGTTAGACGCCATCCACCGCGCCGTGGGCACCTATTATAATAAGGAAGAGTGGACGGCCTGCGTCAAGAATGCGATGACCGGAGAATACGGGTGGGAACAATCGGCCGCCAAGTATATCGATCTCTATAAAAGCATCGTCAAATAACGACGAAAAAATACAAAAGATAAAGAAAATATAATAAGGTAAAGGTAATTATGGAATTAACGAAGCAAGAGTTCAGAAGTCTCATCGAAGATCAGCTGTCAAAGACCTTCGGCGTGAAATACGACGAGGCGAGTGAACAAATGATGTATCGGGCCGTTTGCCTGGTCGTCAAAGGTTTAACTACGAAGAAGCGTACCGTGTTTAAAAAACAGGTCCGCGCGCAAGGCAAAAAACAGGTCTACTATATGTCCATGGAGTTTTTGCTCGGTCGGTCGCTGAGAAACCATCTGTATAACTGCGGATGGTTGCAGCAAGCCACCGAAGCGGTCAAAGAAATGGGCTTCGATATCAACGATCTGATGGCCATCGAGCCGGACGCCGGCTTAGGCAACGGGGGGCTGGGCCGTCTTGCCGCCGCTTATATGGATAGTCTTACTTCCCTCGGGTACGCCGCAGGCGGATTCAGTATCCGTTACGACTACGGTATTTTCCGTCAGCGTATCGTGGACGGCTGGCAGATGGAAATGCCGGACGAATGGCTGAAAGAGGGCGACGTATGGTTCAATCCCCGCCCGGATGATACTTTTGAAGTCAAGTTCGGCGGACACGTGGAAGAAGACTGGTCTACCGGCAATCTGAAATGCCGCCAGGTCGGCGCTACGACCATTTTGGCCGTGCCCTACGATATGAACATCACCGGTTACGACAGCGACGCGGTCAATACTCTCCGTTTGTGGAGCGCCCGCGCCCCGCAGGACTTTGATATGCAGATGTTTTCTCGCGGCGAATATATCAAGGCCATCGAAGCCAAAGCCATGGCTGAGTCCATCAGTAAGGTCTTGTATCCCGCAGATAACCACTATGAAGGCAAGTCGCTCAGACTCCGTCAGCAGTACTTCTTTGTCAGCGCAAGCATTCAGAGCATCCTGAAAAAGCATCTGAAATACAATCCTTCTCTCGATAATCTGGGAGAGAAAGTCGCAATCCATATCAACGATACCCATCCGACTCTTTGCATACCGGAACTCATGCGTATCCTTTTGGACGACTACGGCTATTCTTGGGACGACGCCTGGAAGATCATCACCGAAGTTATTTCTTACACCAACCACACCGTCATGAGCGAAGCGCTCGAGGTATGGCCGCAAGACCTCTTTAAATCTTTACTGCCACGTATCTTCCAGATCGTCAACGAGATCAATCAACGTTTCTGCGCGGAACTATGGAAAGTGTATCCCGATTGTTGGGATAAGATAGCCCAAAACGCTATTATGAGCGACGGCATCATCCGTATGGCCAACCTCGCTTTGGCCGCTTCTCATACCGTCAACGGCGTTTCGCAACTGCACAGCAATATCCTTATCAACGACATTTTCGCCGATTACTATAAGGTGGCTCCGGAAAAGTTTACGAACGTGACCAACGGTATCACGCACCGCAGATGGGTGGGAGAAGCCAACCCTGATCTCGCCGCGCTTTTGCACGACCTTATCGGCGATTCTTGGTTGAAAGAACCGGAAAGATTGGAAGATCTTTTGAAGTATCAAAATAACCACTCCGTCATTGACAGACTGTTCGAGATCAAGAAAAAGAACAAGATCCGTCTTGCCGATTATATCGAGCAAGCCAACGGCGTCAAGGTCGATCCGGATAGCATCTTTGACGTACAGGTCAAGAGATTGCACGAATATAAGCGTCAGCTTTTGAACGCCCTTCACATCCTCGACTTGTATAACAGATTGAAGGCGGATCCCAACCTGGATATCGTTCCGCACACTTATATCTTCGGCGCGAAGGCGGCCAGTAGCTATTATATGGCTAAACAGATCATTCGCCTTATTTGCACCATCGGCGACGTCGTCAATAACGATCCCGACGTCAATAAGAAACTGAAAGTCGTTTTCTTAGAAAACTATCGCGTTTCTCTTGCCGAGATCATTATGCCCGCAAGCGAAATTTCCGAGCAGATATCCATCGCCGGTAAAGAGGCCAGCGGTACGGGCAACATGAAATTCATGATCAACGGCGCGGTGACCCTCGGCACGATGGACGGCGCCAACGTGGAGATCCATGAGAGAGTAGGAGACGAAAATATCTTTATTTTCGGCTTACTGACCGAAGAAGTCAACCGCTTGCTCCGTGAAGGGTACAACCCGACGTCCTATTACGCGACCGATCGCAGGATCAAATCCATCATCGACCGTATGCGCGACGGTATCGGCGGCGTAAATTTCAGTGAGATCGCCGACTCCCTTACCATCGGAAGAAACGGCGTGGCCGATCCCTATCTGTGTCTTGCCGATTTTTCTTCCTATTGCGACGCGCAGGCTCGCGTCAACGCGGCTTATCTCGACAAGTATCGTTTCGGCCGTATGAGCTTGGTCAACATCGCGAAAGCCGGATTCTTCGCCGCGGACAGAAGCGTCGAAGAGTATGCGACCCGCATCTGGAACCTTACCAAAGTCGATGGCTGATATCCTTTTTGATTCTCGAAGTACGCAACACAAAATACCTTTTGGCGCGGTCAGCACCCGCCAAAAGGTATCTTTTCGTATACTGGTCAAAAAAAGCGTTCGCGCGTCCGGCGTAGCCGCTTTCGTGCGTCGTCACGAACATACGCTTCGGTTCGATTTTCGTCTGAACGACGCTTTGGGAGAGTACGAAGAATACCTTTGCGATTTTTTTATCGAGCGCGAAGGCACATATTTTTACCGCTTTGAAGTATACGTTCCCGGCGGCGTTCTTTTCTGCGGAAGAGACGCAGAAGGAAAACTTATTACGGGAGATTGGCTTCCCGAATGGCAGCTTACGGTATACAAAAACGCATATTCCACGCCGGACTTTATTAAAGGCGGCTTGGTCTATCATATCTTTTGCGACCGCTTTTGCAAGGCGGGCAAGATCGTTATGCCGCGCGTCGGCGTCTATAAAGAATGGACGGACGAAGTGGGCGAGACGGACGCAAGCGGCGTCTACCGCGCGAACGATTTTTATTGCGGAAATTTCGCCGGTATTATCGAAAAACTGGATTACTTAGCTTCTCTCGGCGTGACTGCGCTGTATCTGTCGCCCGTCTTCAAGAGCAACAGCAATCATCGGTACGACACGGCCGATTATTCTCAAGTGGAAGAGATGCTCGGCGGCGAAAGGGGATTGGAAAAGTTGATCGCCGAAGCCAAGAAGAAGGATATGGCCGTCATTTTGGACGGGGTGTTCAACCATACCGGATCGGACAGCGTGTACTTCAATAAGAACGGCCGCTTCCCCGGACCGGGCGCCTATCAAGGGCCGACGAGTCCCTATTACGACTGGTACACGTTCGAGAGCTTTCCCGACGTTTATAATTGTTGGTGGGGGATCGGTTGCGTGCCGACCATTGCGCGCGACGCGGTCGGTTATCAACGGATGATCGAAGATAAAGTTCTGAAAAAGTGGACGAAAAAGGGTATTCGGGGGTGGAGACTGGACGTCGTGGACGAACTTTCCGACGTCTTTTTGGATGATATCCGCTCCGCTATCAAGAACGCCGACGACAATGCGGTCGTGATCGGAGAAGTGTGGGAAGACGCCAGTACCAAAGTCAGTTACGGCGAAGAAAGACGCTATTTTCAAGGCGATCAACTGGACGGCGTGATGAACTACGTCTATAAAGAGGCCATTCTCGATTATCTTCTGCGCGGAGACGGACAGGCTTTTTGCAATAAGGTCAACGACCTTGCGGAAAACTATCCCGGTTTTGCTCTCGATTGCTGTTTGACGTTGATCGGCAGTCATGACACCGTGCGCGCCATCAACGTGCTTTCCGGCGCGGCGAGACCGACCGACAGAGAGGAGCGTCGCCGTTATCGACTTACGCATGAAGAATACACGCTCGGAAAGAAGCGGCTTTTGGCCGCGTCCGCTCTGCAATACTTTCTGCCGGGCGTACCTTCTTTGTATTACGGAGACGAAGTGGGTTTGCAAGGATTCGAAGATCCGTTCAATCGTCGTCCGTTCCCTTGGAACGATATCGACGACGAGATTTTGACTCATTATAAGAAACTCGGCGCGATCAGAAAGAAATACCGCGACGAGTTTCGCGGCGAGTGCCTTGCTTCTTTCGACGGCAAAGCGGTCGTATTGTCCCGTCCGTCCGTTACCTTGCGCGTTTATAAAGACGGCGCGTTTGAGATCGCGGAGTCATAAACTTATAAACTCGAATTACAATTGGTTTTTCCGCGGCGTAGCTTGTTTTGCTACGCCGCTTCTTTTTTCTTGCGTGTCACGTGGGATCGACCGACGCTTTCGCTCGGTAGTATTCGGTAAAAACCGACGCCATGGCGGATAGTATCCGCGCTTTTTCACAGCGCACGCGATAACGCGTGATACCGGCGTGTTGCGCGTACGTCTGTTCGGATACGCGCTTTGCGCATAAACTGTCGATCAGGTCTCGCTCGTAAGGTAGGAGTGCGTCCAGACAGCTGTCCAGCAATTTCAGCCGCTCGTCCTTTTCGCCGAGTACGGCGCATTTATAGGCGCGATCGCGGTAGCTATGTAACAGCTCCTCCATCTTACTCGCGTCCCAGTCTACGGGATCTCGACCTCCAACCACTTTTTGATCGCTCCGTTCCGCTCCATCTCTTCCGAATAATCCTTCAATTCGCATATCCCTCTCAAAAACCATATACGCATAAGCCCGAAAACATAGCCTTCTTCGATAAAAAGAAGAAGTTCTTTTCCGCTTTTTTCATCGGTATAGATCAAACGCTGTTCCCTCTTGTTCACGCCGCGCAATTCTTTTTCGACTTTCGGTTTGATACCCGGATCGAACGGACGCTTGCAGACGATCTCTTCATAGTCGAAGATCGCGCCGGTCGTGACTTCCAATTTATCTATAATAATACTCGTTCACCCCCTTAAA
>CACXDF010000183.1 GCA_902766325.1 uncultured Eubacteriales bacterium
GCTAAAATCGGGAACCCAAAACAATACATATTCTTTCTTTCGATGGTCTCGTATAAAGAATAGTAAATAGGGATCAAAAAGAAAATAAGCCAGGTCGGATGCCATATCTTCGCAAATAATCCGATGCAAACGTACGCGATGGCGCAAGCGGTAGGCAAAAGAGTATTAATAAATACCAGCCAGAAAGGCGTCGGCTTCTTCGTCTGCTGCGGTTGAAAATCGATATGCTCGCGGGGAGCCGAATTTTCGTCTTTGTTTTCTTTACCGATGTTATCGAGCATCGTAAAAAAATCTTTGATCTTCTGAAACATACTACATTCCTCCTTATTTCTATTTATTGAGTCTCGAACGGACTCTTAGTCTTGCAAGCGCACGAGCCATTTTTGCTTCGGCAAGACGCTTAATACATTCGTTTTCGGTCGCCAACATTTCTTCTTTGGCTTTTTCATACTGCCGCATCGCCCGATCGAAGTCGATATCCCGATCTGCTTCAGCCGCTTCCGTAAGAACGGTGACAACGCCGTTTTTTACCACCATGAGTCCGGGCGCGACGGCCGCCTCGACAAAGTCCGAGGCACCTTTTTCGCGATACTTGAGTTCTCCCGCGTCGATGGCAAGGACCAGGTCGCTGTGCCCTGCCATGATACCGTACGCGCCATCCGTCGTCGGCACGATCAGGCTCTCGCATTCGCCCATAAAAAAGGGCTTTTCCGCGGTAAAAAATCTCAACAAAAAGGTTCTCATTTCAGGCGTTCCGCCTTGACGATAACGTCGTCTATGGTACCCACGTTAAAGAAGGCCTCTTCCGGATAGTCGTCCATCTCTCCGTCGATGATCTTGGCAAAACCGCGTAAGGTTTCGGAAAGCGGCACGTACACGCCGGGCAGTCCGGTGAACTTTTCGGCGACGAAGGTCGGTTGCGACAAAAACCGTTGCAACTTACGCGCCCTTGCGACCAGCAGTCTGTCGTCTTCGCTCAATTCTTCTATACCGAGAATGGCGATAATATCTTTCAATTCGGTATACTTTTGCAGTATCTCCTGTACGCTGCGCGCCACTCTGTAATGTTCTTCGCCCACGATATCCGCTTCGAGAATACGCGAAGTGGACGCAAGGGGGTCGATAGCGGGATAGATACCTTGCTCCGCGATCTTACGACTGAGTACGGTCGTGGCGTCGAGGTGCGTAAAGGTGGTCGCGGGAGCCGGGTCGGTCAAGTCGTCCGCAGGGACATAAACGGCTTGTACCGAAGTGACGGAGCCGTTAACGGTGGACGTGATACGCTCTTCGAGTCTGCCCATTTCTTCCGCAAGCGTAGGTTGATAACCGACCGCCGACGGTAAACGTCCGAGCAAGGTGGATACTTCGCACCCTGCCTGCACGAAACGGAATATATTATCGACGAAGAACAAAACGTCTTTCTTTTCCACGTCACGGAAGTATTCGGCCATGGTAAGACCGGACAGCGCGACGCGCATACGCACGCCCGGGGCTTCGTTCATCTGCCCGAAGCAAAGAGCCGCCTTGGACAGGACGCCGCTTTGACGCATTTCGTTCCAGAGGTCGTTCCCTTCGCGAGAACGCTCTCCTACGCCCGCATAGACCGAGTAGCCGCCGCTTTCGGTCGCTACGTTATGAATAAGTTCTTGTATCAAGACGGTCTTACCGACGCCGGCGCCGCCCATCAATCCGATCTTACCGCCTTTCAAGTAAGGCTCGAGCAGATCGATGGCCTTGATGCCCGTTTCCAGTATTTCCATCGTGGCTTTTTGCTCGGTGAAAGAAGGACTTTTTCTGTGAATATCCCAATATTCTTCGGCGGAAAAAGGTTGTCCGTCGATCGGCTGACCGAGGACGTTAAAGAGTCTGCCCAACGTGACCTGCCCGACGGGAACTTTCAGTCCGCCTCCCGTACGCTCGGCCGTCATGCCGCGCCCCAGGCCTTCCGTGCCGGACAGCATGATACAACGTACCGTGCCTTTGCCGATATGGCGGGCGACTTCCATGACCTTTTTGCCCGACGCCGTTTCTACGGTCAAGGCTTCTCTTATTTTGGGCAAACCGTCTTCGAACGCGACGTCAACGACCGACCCTTCTATTCTGATGATCTTACCGTTCATTGCTTGGTCATTCTCCTTTTTGCCGTTGTCTGTTGACGCCGGCAGAGACTTCGATGATCTCCTGCGTAATGCTGTTCTGTCTGATATGATCGTACTTAACGGACAGCTCGTCGATCAATTTTTCCGCGTTCCGATTGGCCGCGTCCATCGCCGTCATACGCGCGTTCTGCTCGCAACAATAACTGTCGACGACAGCGCCGTATAAAAAGAAGGTCAGGTATCCCGGCACGATCTTCCGTAAAACCTCTTCCGCCGACGGAAAGAACTCCGTCTCCCCGCCGTCTCCTTTTTCGAGAGGCAACAGTCGAAC
>CACXDF010000184.1 GCA_902766325.1 uncultured Eubacteriales bacterium
CTCCGGTCTGGATTTGAGATATTTTTGGACCATATTACGCAATATCCCTTCCCCGTATCCGTGGATGATCTGTATTTCATGCAGTCTTGCTCGCAAACAGCGATCGACGAAATCGCCGACTTCGCGCTCTGCTTCCAAAGAAGTCTTGCCGATAATATTAAGCACGGGAGAGACGGACTCGTTAAAGAGAGTCGCGCCCGAACTCTTCGGTACGGTTTTTTCTTGCTTTTTCTGTTTTGGCGTCAGGCGTTGCAATCCGGAAAGCGGAAAATTGGACGTAATGCGCCCCATCTTTACTTTGGCCTCTTTCTTTACGGGATTGATCTCCAGGACTTCTCCTTCCGAGCGCAATGACTTGACCAAAACTCGGTCTCCCTTCTTGATCTCGCCTTCCTGTTCCTCTCCGAAACTTTGCAACTCGTTTTCTTCGTTGACAATATACTTTTTGAGCGATTTTCTGAGCTTTTGCGCGCGAAAAACGTTCGCTTCGCTCGGATCGTCCAACAGTTCCCGAAGTTCGCCGATAATATCGTTCGCCTCTTCCATTGCCTCTTCCACGAGACGTTTGGTCTCCTTGCGGATATTAACGTTCAATTTTTCGCGCTGTTGATACAGTTTTTCACGTTCGCGCTCCGCTTCTTTTTTGATCTCCTCGGCCTCGATCAGTTTTTTCTTGCTTTCTTCCAGATTGACGTCGGCTTCTTTTCTGGATTCTTCCAAGGCAAGGAGTACTTTTTCGAAATCGCGTTTGGTCGTGCTCAAACCCATACGCGCGCAGGAAATTATTTCTTCTTTCAAGCCGAGCCGTTCCGCGATCAAAAGCGCGTTAGACGCGCCGGGCGTTCCCACGATCAGCTTATACGTCGGAGAATACGTCATTGGATCAAAGTCCATCGACGCGTTTTCTACGCCCTCGGTCGTCACGGCGTATTCTTTAAATTCGTTATAATGGGTCGTTATGACAGCTTTTGCGCCCGAACGAAGAATATAAGAGGCAATACTGAGCGCAAGAGAGGCGCCTTCCGTCGGATCGGTGCCGGCGCCCAATTCGTCGAAAAGAACGAGCGTATTCGCCGTCAAGCGGTCGATAACGTCGGAAACGTTTTTCATGTGCGCGGAGAAAGTGCTCAGATTCTGTTCTATGCTCTGCTCGTCGCCGATATCGGAAAAAATGAGATCAAAATCGGCAAGCTCAGCCGTGTCGGCAGGCACAAACAAACCTGTTTTCCCCATCAATTCGAGCAAACCGATCAATTTTAAACAAACCGTTTTACCACCCGTATTCGGACCGGTGATAAGGAGCATGGAATAGTCGTACCCGAGCGAAACGCTATTGGGCACCACTTTGTTTTTATCGATAAGCGGATGCCTGCCCCGTTCGATACGGACGCGACCTTTATCATTGATGACCGGACGGACGGCTTTAATGGAATATGCGTACGCCGCCTTAGCAAAAAGAACGTCCAAACGGGTTACGATATCGAACGTGTATTCTATAAAACCGGCTTCCGCGCCGATTTTTGCGGTAAACGCGCGCAAAATGCGATTGATTTCGGCCTGTTCTTCCAAAAGAAGTTGTTTCAGGTCGTTATTCATATCGACGATCACGAACGGTTCGACGTACAAAGTCGCGCCGGATGCCGACTGATCGTGGATAAGCCCGGGTATCGCGCCCTTGTATTCCGCTTTTAACGGTATAACGTAACGATCCTCGCGGACGGTCACGATATTATCCTGCATATATTTCGCGTATGTGGGCGACGTAACGAAATTGTTCAATTTTATTTTGATCGCCTCGCCCATTTTTCGGATCTTTTGACGAAGAAGGCGCAGATCGGAAGACGCGTCGTCGCTCATTTCCGTCTCGGACACAAAGGACCTGTCGATATCGTCTTCCAAACGTTTATTAACGTATATTTTACGGGCAAGGTCCTTCAGGATCACGACCGAATCGTCGGGTACTTTCAGAAGTTGCGTTTGAAGGGTGCGCGAAACGCGTAAAACACGCCCCACTTTCATAATGTCCGCCATGGATAGCATTCCGAAAACTTTCGAGCTGCCGAGAGCGTCGGATATATCGTCCAAAGCGAGCATGGGCGAGACGGCATACTTATAAAGCACGACGTCGGCTTCTGCCACCGCGTCCAATTCTGCGTTGATGATATCGACCCCGGAAAGAGGCTTTAAGGACAGAATCTCTTCTTTCGCGCGTTTTCCCGACGCGAATTGTGATAATTTATCCAATATTTTATAATAATCAAGAGATCGGAACGTTTTTTCGTTCATTATTTGACCCCCCTGTTCAAATGCAGTTTATTAGAGCCGATCGGCGCGTACAAACCGTAATCGAAATAACGCGTAAGCACGTCGTCGATATTTTCGGTGCGAACCGTAAAATCAAAATACAGTTCCTTCCCCGTATCGTTACCCACGTCCGTTAAACAACTGTTACGAAGAGCGTGCATACAACGACCTTTGCCCAGTTTCGTCGTCGTCACAAGATAAGCGCCCTTTTCATCCCGTAGTTCGATCTTTCCGTAACAATTATCGCAGGTGATGCCGACTTGACGTCTGGGACAAAACGTAAGATACATCAGCGGCAAATATCCGTACGCATATAGCAATCCCCCGTCGAACCGGTTTATTTCGTTACGATTGAGTTCCGTAGACAGAAAGTAGTTTTCACAAGTATCGATAAGAGGATTCTTCGTATTGAAAATATTAAGCGAAGGTCCGGCGACAGCCATCCTGTGACAATCTTTTGCCATAGCGATGGTTCCTATATTGTTGCAAACGGCGCCGTCGAATATGGAGATGATCTTTTCGCAAGTATAAACGATATTTTGCGATAAATACGGAGGCAATTTGACCCAAACGTAATTATTCGGTCTCTTCGCCCTCTCATAGAACTCCCTGCAATCATCCACGTTGAATTTTTCGGGTGCGTAGACAATATTCGGTATGTATTTGACCAGTTTGTCGGTCAGATCGTCGATATCGGCTATTTCGGCAAAATTACCCCTGTGTTTTTCGACCGGTTCCGTTTGTTTTATTTCTTGCCGCTTGATCGGCTCTCGCTCGTAAGAATCCATAATAAGTTTTTCGGCAAGTTCGATCATCTTTCGACGGATCTCGTTCAGTTTTGCTTTAGGCAAAAAGGCGTTTTCCACCCGAGAATAAATTCTTTGTACGGAAAAACCGCTATCGCCCGTTTTAGAAAAGTGTTCTTGCACTTCTTCTTTGCCGAGAGGTTGATTCTGCGCCTTTTCCACGACGAAATCAAAATCGCAAGTCAGCGACTTATCTTTATACCAGACGTATACTTCCGGTTTTTCACCTGCGACGAGATAGACCTCGTAATCAACGAAACGTGGACGTTTCAACGATAAAACTTTGTTTTTCAGTTCAATATCCGACGTCAAGTGAACGCAATCGCCCACCATTAAGTCTTCCGAACAGTAAATAACGGAATAACCGTCTTTATAGTTGCCCGTGGCCGAGCACCCGGATACTTCGCGATCTCTACGCATGAGTTTATAGCCGTTTTCCTTTTGCAACGGCTTAAAACAACGCACGAAACCGATGTGTTTATCCATGACTTTGACGACGCGGCCGACCATTCTGCCGATATGCGCGGGAGAATACGGATAAACAACGTCTTTGCCGTTAAAATACCCTTGCGTAAAGTCACCGCGATTAAAAAGCACTTTCAGATCGTCTTCGCTCACGTCGCAACGGAGCGTTCTTTTTAAACAGTTATAGTAGTTGGTAACGCCGGCGATATATTCGGCGCGACGCATTCTGCCTTCTATTTTTCCGGAACGGATACAGCAGCCGGCGATCTTATCCAGACAATCGGCCATACAAATATCTTTCGCGCTGAGCAAATACCCTCGGGCGATCTCTTTTCCGTCCAGATAAGAACGATAAAACTTTCTGCAAAGCTGATTGCACCGGCCGCGGTTGCCACTGTTGCCGGTCAACATCGAGGAAAGTAGGCAAGCTCCGGAAAAACCGACGCAAAGAGCGCCGTGAATAAAGAATTCGAGATCGACGGGCGTATATAAGCCGACGTCGTTGAGCTCCGTTCTCGTCATTTCGCGGCTGAGCACAACGCGATCGAACCCCATATCCGCCGCCCATTGCACGCCGAACGTATTATGCAGCCCCAATTGGGTACTGGCATGAATCTGCGCGCGAGAGTTCTTTCTGATGATCGGTATCAAAGAAAGATCGGCGATAATAAAAGCGTCTATTTGAGCCTTTTCCGCCTCGATAACGACTTTTTCCGCTTCTTCAAGTTCTTCGTCTTTCAAGCAAATATTGAGTGTCAAAAAAGCCTTTACGTTATAAAAATGGCAATAATCGACCACTTCTTTCAAAGAAGAAGTGACGTTATCCGCGCCTGCGCGCGCATTCAGATCGCCATAACCGAAATAAATTGCGTTTGCGCCGGCATTGACCGCATACTTGTACGTAGACGCGGTGGCCGGCGCCAGGATCTCCATATTATACAGCGCGTTACCGCTTGTTTCGACCCAATCATAAGAAGAAAGAGGATCCTCTTTCTTCTTAGACATAGTCGAATTTTTATCGCAAGCAGATCGATTTTTCTCCAAATCCCGCAAGAACATTTTCTATCTCTTTATTTATCGTTTCATCCGTAAGCGTTTTGGTAAAATCGGTAAACAACAAACGAACGGCAATACTCTTCTTTCCTTTTTGCACCTGTCCGCCCGTATAAACGTCGAAAACGTAAGCGTCCTGCAACAAGTCGGAACAACTATCTTTGATCGACGCAATGATCTCGGCCGCAGGCAGATCGATCGGAGCGATCAACGCAAGGTCTCTTTCTACGGATTGATATCTGCTGATCGGCTTAAACGGCTTAATGTCAAGACCGTTTTCCACAAGATACACCTCGTCGAGTTCGGCAATATAGATCCTCTTGTCAACGTCCAGCTTCGACATAACGTCGGGATGTACTTCGCCGACGACCCCGATCTTCGTACCGTCGGCGGCGAAAATATCGGCGCTTCTGCCCGGATGGAGATATTCGGTCGCGGATCTTTTATAGCTTACTTCGATAGCAAACGCACTGAAAATATCGTCCAGCACGTTCTTGATCGAATAATAATCCTCGCCGTCTCCGTAGAAAGCGACGGAAAGTTTTTCTTTTTCTTCGGGAAGTTCGGTAAGCGGAAGCGCTTTCGGAATATAAGTACTGCCTATCTCAAAAAGTCTGCCGGCGCGATTGCCTCTGACGAAGTTTCCTTCGATGATCTTCAGCATACTGTAAGCGAGGTTCGTACGCATAACGCTGATATCCGCGCCGAGAGGATTACGTAAAGCGATCATCGAACGCAACGGCGAATCAGCATTCAAACGCAAGAAATCAGCCGATTTAGGCGTAACGAACGCATACGAAACGATTTCCGACGCGCCCTTTCCGACCAATATCTGCTTAAGTTTATCTTGGCGAAGTTGCTTTTCGTTTTTGCCTCCGCGCATATCGCTCAAGATCCTGGGAGTGACCGCATCGTAACCGTAGATACGAATTACTTCTTCCGTCAGATCGTTGATACCGACGATATCTTCGCGGAAAGCGGGAACCAACGTTGTCAAAATATCTCCTTCCGCCGTTGTTTTCAGTTGCAATCTGTTTAAGATATCGACGATAGCGTCTTTAGGCACTTCGAAACCGGTGATCTTATTGATCTCCTCATAGTTGTAGACGATCTTTCTGTCGTCCGTGTTTTCCGCAAAGCAGTCGATCTTTCCGTCGACGATATCGCCCCAACCGTTTTGGAAGAACAATGCCAAAGCGCGCTTCATACCGATCTCTTGCGACAAGAAATCAATGCCCTTTTCAAAACGAGCGGAAGAATCGGAATGCAAATTGAGTTCTCTCGCTGTATGACGTACGCTGTCGCGGGCAAAGCGGGCGCTTTCCAAAATCACGGTATCTGTGTCGGGGCAGATGGACGAATACTCACCGCCCATGACGCCTGCGACTGCGACGGGCTTTTTACTGTCGCAAATAACGAGATTTCTCGAGGAAAGAGCATATTCTTTACCGTCGAGAGCAACGATCTTTTCGCCTTCCTGCGCCGTACGAACAACGATCTTACCGCCCTCAAGCAATTTTTTATCGAATGCGTGCATAGGCTGTCCGATCTCGATCAAAACGTAGTTCGTAACGTCGACAAGGTTATTGATGGGGCGGATGCCGACCGCTTTAAGTCTGTCGCGCATGATCTTCGGAGAAACGCATTGTTTGACGTTTTTGACGGCGCAAGCAATATAACGGGGACAAAGAGCTTGTTCCTTATTTTCGACGCTGACGTACGAAGAAACATCCTCTCCTACGGTTTTATAGCTCAAATCGGGCATTTTTAACGGTTTATCGAGCACGGCGGCCACTTCTCTTGCCACGCCGAGAATACTGTTTGCGTCCGGTCTGTTGGCGGTAACGGCTACGTCCAAAACGATATCGGTATTCCCGATCACTTCGTTGATATCCTGACCGATCGAACACTTTTCCCGAATGATCCAAATGCCGTACACTCCTGCTCCGACAAAGTCGTCTTCTGTCAAGCCGAGTTCAGCGCCCGAACAAAGCATACCTTCGCTCTTAACGCCGCGAAGCACTCCGCTTTTGATCGTCTTGCCATCCGGCAGAACGGCCCCGTCGAGACATGTAGGCACCAAATCGCCCTTCTTGACGTTTTGCGCGCCGGTCACGATCTGACACACCTTATCGCCTACGTTTACCTGACAGACGAACATATGGTCGCTGTCCGGATGCCGAACGATCTCCTCTACTCGTCCAACGACGACGTTTTTGATCGAATCACTCAAACGAATGACTTCTTCTATCTCAAATCCGGCCGAAACAAGCTTATCTCCAAGCACTTCGGCGCTGATACCGTCTATATCAACAAAATCTTTTAACCAACTGTAAGGTACTTTCATATTACCACCTCTTATTTATACTGACGCAAAAAGCGCAGATCGTTTTCAAACAAAATTCTGATATCCGGGATGCCGTATTTCAGCATGGCGCAACGTTCAATGCCGATACCGAAAGCGAAACCGGAATACTCTTTGGAGTCTATGCCGCAGTTTTCGAGGACGACCGGATTGACGATACCGGCGCCGAGGACTTCGATCCAGCCGGTCCCTTTACAAAGGCGACAGCCTTTTCCGTGACACATAAAGCAACTGACGTCCATTTCCATACTCGGCTCCGTAAACGGAAAGTACGACGGACGAAGGCGGGTACGGGTATCCGCGCCGAAAAAGCTGCGAGCAAATTCATCCAAACATCCCTTTAAATCACAAATATTGACGTTTTTGTCTACGACCAAGCCTTCCATCTGATGAAACATCGGCGAGTGGGTCGCGTCGTCGTCGGCACGGTACACCTTGCCCGGGCAAATAACGCGGATAGGCGGTTTTTGCGAAAGCATGGTACGAGCCTGCACGGCGGAAGTCTGCGTACGAAGAAGGATCTTATCGGTGATATAAAAGGTGTCCTGCATATCGCGAGCGGGGTGGTCGGCCGGGATATTCAGGAGTTGGAAGTTATAGTAGTCTTCTTCGACTTCAACGCCTTCCAATACGGAAAAGCCCATTCCGGTAAACGCGTTAATAAGTTCGTTCTTTGCAAGCGTCAACGGATGAAGACTGCCGCAGGCATTTTTATCGGGCATAGAAAGAGTAACGTCGATCTCCTCTTCCTTCATCTTTTTTTCTTTCTGCAAAGCAATAAATCGATCTTCATAAGCCGATAACATTTCGTCGACTTTCTGGCGCAACTCGTTGATATGTTTACCGACGGAAGGTCTTTCTTCCGCGGAAATGCTTTTCAAACCTTTCAAAAGAGCGGTGATTTCGCCGTTTTTGCCAAGGTAACGCACTCTCAGATCACTTAGTTCGTTTAAAGAAGTGATCCGACTGATCTTTTCCGATACGGCATCGGAAATTTCTTTAATCTTGTCAATCATTATTTATACTCCCGTAAAAATTAATTATTTGTTTTATGTTCAATCAGCATAAAGCTCATTTTGTTCGTGCCCGTGCCGACGTTAAACAGTCCCTGCGCCTTGAATATATCGTCTACGGGTAAATAGTAGACTGTATGCTCGTCGAAAGGCACGGTAACCGGCACTCCATCGTCCAGATAATACCGCGAATACCGGGTATCCCAATTACCCTCGGCATAATCGCTCCGGGCCTGCGCCGTCGCTATGATGTAGTTTCCGCTATCCAGGATATAATACTCGGCTTCTTCGTCAAACGGCGCCGAAACGGTCTCGAACTTTTCTATCCGATCGTTATACAGATAGAAGGTAGAATACCGCAAGCTCCATTCGTTATTCTTATAGTAGTCCGCCGCCAGGTCGGAACTATCCCTGAAATAAGCAGTATCCTTATAATAGTAATAAGTACAGGTTCCGGTGATACTGCCGTTATTCTGCGCGGTAACGATGCCGACGTGATAAGCGGAACTGAAATCGTCAAAGCAAAATGCGCGCGAATTAACGGTGATGGTAAACTCGATTATTTCTACGTCGACGTTGCTGATGACGCCGTTATTGACGCCGCAAACCGTTCCGATATAAACAGGATTATCTATTCCGTACAAGACCGTACGAATGTTTCTTTCGATCGAAGTAACGCGCAACTTAAGATTTTTGATCGTACCGTCGTTACGTACGAACAAACCGGAAAAACCTGTATCATCGTCGTTATTGCAGTAAGTGATCGTATGATCGTTTCCGTTAAACACGCCTGTATACGGCTTATCCAACGCGCCGAACGTCTCGTTGGTGATAATAAGATCGTTTTGCAAAACGATAGAAGTCGATAAGGACGCTTCCAAGACAGCGGCAAGTTGCGCTTCCGTAGACACGGATACCGGCCAAACGGCATACAAATCGGTTTCCGTGCTCTTATCCCACTTTTTCGTAGCGTTTCCTTCCGAATCGGTATAGATCACGCCGTTTGCGTCCGCCCAACCCGAAAAGAGATCGATCTGCTCTTTCGTAAGAACGTCGGCGTCAAGTAAAAGCGCAAAAGTATCGCTGTCGTACGTTATTGTTACGGTATCGTAAAGTTCGTTTCCATCGCCGTCAAGATACAAATGAACGGTAATCGGATCGGCCTGCCATTTTGGATAGATACGATACGTATCGTTATCGGAGACGAACAGATACCACGGCAGCATACTAACCCCGTTTTCGTTGGTCAGCATCACATTTTCACCGTCCGGTTGCGTATAATACCAACCTTTAAAAGAGTATCCGTCTCGCAACGGGATCTCAAGAGTATAATCTTCGCCGTATCCGACCGTTCTCGTTCGATTGGAAAGTTCGCCTTCGCAGATATACACCATCGAATAGTTTCTTTTCTCCAAATTCGGTGTAAACACGATATCGGAGCCGCTGTCGGATTCTCTGTCCAAAGCAAGCGACCAGGTACCTTTAACACCGATCAACTTATCGCCGGAATCGCTTCTGAACTTCCAACCGTTCAAATAATACGTGTGAGCGTCGTATCCAAGAAGGTCCCATTCGTAAGAAGAATGGTATTCAACGTCAAGATAATACATTCGTTTTTCTTGCGAATACTTAACTTCTATTCCGAAATCAGGCGTAAAATCATCGTTAAGGACCAAATACACTCTGTATACGCGCGGCACCCATAAACAAGTCAAAATCTGATTATAAGGGATCAGATAAGAAGAACCGATCTGCACGTCCAAGTCGTTTTCGTCCGTCCAGCCGCCGACGACGTAACCGTCTTTTTGAACCGCGTCGTCGTTATAGAAACGTTCGATATCCGTTCCCGTGATCCTACCGTAAATCGGATTGCCTACGGTGACTACGTCGCCGTTATCATCTCTGTACGTAAGCTGAGCGAACGGCTTATTGTCTTCGATAAGATACGGACAAGCCAATTTACTGACCTCATCGAGAATATAATTGAAGGTAACCAAAATATTCTCGGTGTTGTTCGTATTCCATTTTTCGATATAGTAGTCTGCCATACCCTCTTCCACGTATAAGAGCAGTCCGTTGTTAAAATTATTGCCGAAGCTGTCGGAATATACGGTGGGGATATCAGCCACTACGTCCTCGGCAAATACGACTTTACTCAAATTATGAGTGAGTCCCATAGCGCCTGAGGATAACGTTTTAGTGTTTTTACCGAGCGAGATCCGAGTCAGATACCAACCTCCGAACGCATAACCGCCGATCGTTTTTTCCGTATATTCGGTCGAATTATAAACAACGACGTCGGGGATGATAACGGAATCCACGTCGCGACGCGTGCGGGTAAGGACGATATCGTCTCCTTCTTTATAATACAGATTATCATCGTATTCAAAGAACGACAGCGGCGCGGCGGAAATATATTTTTCATCGCATAATGTCTGATCGCTGTTAAAAAAGCTAAGCGACTGCGCCTTCGTAAGCGACGGAAAACAGACGTATTTCGGTTCGTACTCCTTCGATGGGAACAAATATGAATAGCTTAAAGAGGAAAGCGAGTCGATACGAACGTAAACGATACCGGGAACACGAATAGGCTCGCTGCTGCGAATACTCTCTCCTATCACCAACGCGCCGATATTGCTGTTCTTGAGCGAATTGGCGGCGATCATGTTGACACGAACGTTGATATACGCCCTACCCGAGCCGTCTTTGTAAAGCGTTATTTCGTATTCGGTCTCAAGTCCCGTCGATTCGTCCGTTTCGATATGCTTGCCGACGACGGTGTCGACGTCTTCCGTTTCGACGACGTATTCCTTCCCAAACACGGAGAAAACGCCGTTTTCGACAAAAACGTACTTTTTAGTAAACTGCGACGGATCGAAGACGTCGGTTATTTTACCGGAAGGATAAGCGAACAGTTCCGCCGTGGCATCGCCGTTCATCCTGTACAATGCGTCCTGATATGTCACAAAATAATCGTTTTTGTCCGTAATAGCGAAAGAAAGAACACTTTCCGCATTTAAAAAGGTAGTATTTTCCATCACGGACAGTTCTGCTGAAGAGAGGTCTACGGAAAGAAGATATTTGCAATCGGCAAAAGCATACTCTTTGACGACGGAAAGCCGGCTACCCTCTTCGGATTCGATATACTTGATCGCAGTATCGGCAAAAGCGTACGCTCCGATCGAAAGAAGTTGCGGCTTAATAAGCATTTTGTGATCGCCGCTCACTTCGGAAAAACTGTTCAGCTTTTCACATCCGAAAAACGCCATTGCGGAAACGTCTTCCAGAACGTCGTTGGAAGAAATATTAAAGAACTCCAACGTCTTATTATTTCTGAACGCGCTTTCCGCGATCCTCGTTATACCGGAAGGCAAATTATAAGTCGTTTCGTTACCTAAGTACTTATATAAAGTATCGTTCGCAATAATACTGCTTGCATTGAGTTTTTGCGCCCAAGGCGTATCGTCGAACGCTTTGTCGGATACGCGCTCCAAATCGGACGGTAAAGTAACGGACGAAAGCGACTTACAATCCTTAAAAGCATAATACCCGATGGAAGATACGGGGAAAGAGACGTTTCCGGCATAAAGTTTTTGCGGTATGATCATTTCTTTCAGTTGTCTCGATACGCCTATGATCTCGGCGGTGGAGCCGGTATTCCTGAAGTACGGCGCAAGATTATTACCGCTGATGATCCTGAACAGAATGACGATATCTTCGGAATAATAGTAAGTATTGATCCTATGAACGTCCGTACCGTTACTGAAACGGTCCGAATAGTCTTCAAACCCGCGTAACGCGCCAAAGTCTCTCCAATCGACTTCGGAAGAAGTAAGGACGATGGAAGAAAGCTGTTCGTTAAATATTTCTTCGCCGATATGCGATTTGGGAGAGTTCAATTTATTGACGGCAACGCCGGAAAAATCAATAGAATCGATATGAACGCTGTCAAAAGCATGATCACCGATCACGGCGACGTCGGACGACACGATGATCTGCCCGATAATCGCGTTATAAAAAGCATAAGAAGAAACGGTGGAAACGGTGGATTCCATTTCATACGCTCGCGTTACTTTATTAGCGGGGTATGCGACCAAAGTGGCTCTTTCATCTTTATAGAGAACTCCGTTTTCGCTTGTATAAACGGGAGAGCCTTGCGCGACGTAAACAGCGCGTAAAGAAGAACAGTTTTTAAAGGTGCCTTCCTCAATTTCCACTACGCCGGACGGAATGGTAATCGTCTCGATAAAGGCGGCGTTTTCGCCCGTAAAGGTATCTCTCGAAATGGAAAGAACGGTCATACCACCGTACGTTTCCGGAATAACAAGATCGGTGAGCGTTCCTTCATAACGAACGACCTGATAGCCCGTCGTTTGGGCATAACCGCTGACCGACGGCGTATAAGAGGTAAAAGACAGTCGGATCGGCGTCCACACGGCGTATAAAGTGATATCTCTGTCAATAATAAGGTACTTCGATCCCCTTTCATCCGTTCCGTTAAAAGATATTAAAGAAATGGTATCGCTACCCGATAAAGCGCGGTCTCTGCTGATCTCTTCTTGCGTCCAACCGGCAAAAACATAGTCGTCCATAGAAATGGATGGTAAGCCGGAATAATAAATATTACTTTTGTCATACTCTTCCGAAATATCGTACAAGCGCTTGATATCTCTGGAAGCGATATTATAGTTATCTTTATAGGTAATAAAGTTGACAGTGTATACGACGTCAAACGAGATCGCGCGATAGACGTGGTTTGCGTCCATATGTACGGTCGTTGTGCTCTGGTTATCGACAGACACGTTATCGGCTTCCCACGATCCGAACGTCTTATTCGGTATCTCCGTCCAAGAAATAACGACCACTGTCCCGCCCGTATATTGCATCGTGTAGACGCCGTCTTCCGGCGGTTGAACGGAAACGGCCTCTCCGTTAACGGAAACGGGAACGCCCCCTTCCACGACAAGAGTAAAAACAGCCACAGCCGGATCCAACAGGTCCAGCTGGAACGAGGTCGTACAACTGCCGTAAACGACTTCCAGCTGCTGCGTGCCGATACGACTCAGCTTATTACGGCTGCTTACGGCAATATAGTCCTCGGTCATAGCGATCGACTCTTGCGTACCGTCGTTATAACTTACGATCAGCATGATCTCGTCAAGCCGAACGCGGCCCGCATACGAAACAGCGGGAACGGAAGAGGCATCAATGCGGATCGACTCCACCGCTTTTTCGGCGGACGCATCAGGATCGTCGGTTTTGTTATCCGAACCGTTGTTGATCAAAGTGCAAGCGAACAAAACGAACGCAACAGACAACGTCAGCAGCAATAATAAAGCAACCTTAATGTATCTTTTACTCATTTTGTCTCCACTTTGCTAAAATATGATATTGTTTTTTACCTTCATACGTCCATGGCACAAGGCTATGACCGGACGCGTCGGTGATCATGATCTCTAATCCGTTTTCTCCTATGATATACCAACCGACAAACGTCTTTTCGGTCGTATTCGAGGGCGTCATGAGATCGAAATTCTTATTATACTCCACCGATTCCGAAGTAATACCGACCTCGTATCCGTAAAGAAGTACCGAATTCCAAAGAGCGTAAACGGTATATTCGTCGCTATCGGCAAACCGCCAGGATAGTTGTCCCTGTCCGCGCCCGTCGGTAAGGATGATCTTATTACCGTCAGCTCCGACCATATACCAACCCAAGAAGGTATAACCGTCGCAAACGGGAACGTCGAGTCCCCAGCCGGAAACGTCGTACGCGATATACTTTCCGCCGACAGATACGGTCACGTCTTCATCCACCGAATAGACGATATGATAGGTCCTCGCTTCGGTAACGGGATAAAGGTATATCTCTCTGCTTTCAAGCACAGTATTCCATACGCCCGAAGTATCGAATCCCATACCCGACTCGTCTTTCCACCGAACGAATATTTTTTTCAACGCGTCGAAGCCGACGAAAGCGAAAGCGTAATCGTCTTCGAACGTTACTTCCGATACGTACGTCATAAGACCTGTCGTTTCGTTTCTTTTTGCGGCGAGCGCAATATTATTACCGTCAACGACCTTTTTTACCTCGCCTTCGCTGACGACAAAATAGACCTTGTATTTTTGCGGCGCCCAAACGCAAGTCAGAATCTGATTGTACGGAATAAAGTAATCGCTGTCGTCCGATACGATCTCGCCCTTTTCATTTTGCCAACCGACGATGTCGTACCCCGCGCGCGCTATGCTCTCTTGCACGTCCGCGACGTCTTCTTTCGTTACTTTTCCGTAATAAACTCCGATCGTTGTGGAAATGCCGGAACCGTCCGCGTACGTAATAACGGCAAAGGTCTTTTGATCTTCGCTCAAAACAAGATAAGGACAAGCGCTTTGTTCTCTCCCGTTGATATCCGTATAAGTGAATACGGCGTCCGCGGGGACCCACTTGCTTCCTTTATACAAATTGAAGCCGTTAACGGAATCGTAGACGTACATCCCGTTATGAAACAGAGGGCCGAACGTATCGTCTTGTATGTCGCTGATAAAGTCGCATTCGACATAAAGCTCGGTAAGAGCAGAAGCGCCGCTGAACGCATTCGACGCCAAAGCGCCGATCCCGCGTAAAGTCACTTCTTTCAAATAAACGCCGAAAAAGGCGTACGGACGAACTTTCTTCATCTGGGTATACGTGATTCCGCCGCTGACGACGTTTTCGGCGACGGTCAATTCTTTCGCCACGCGAGAAGCGCGCGCGACGGACAAATTCATGTCCTCTTCGCATAAAACGTAAAGGATATTCCGATCGTTACCGTCAAATAAGAAGCGATACGACTCCGTAGA
>CACXDF010000185.1 GCA_902766325.1 uncultured Eubacteriales bacterium
CACGAGATATAAAATTTTTTAAAAAATTTTTTTTACGTATGACAAAAGGGAGCTTTGCGTATAAGTTTTTTCGACTTATACGTTTTTTTGCTCCCTCTGTACTTTCAGTTTAAAATGAGTATCAGCGTTTGTCAAGGGGCTTCCTTACTAAGGGAAAGCGCGTTGGCGGCCAGGTTTATTTAATGAGCGAAAAAAGTTGAATGACGGGCAAAAATTTGTTATAATAAGCAAGCAAGAGGAAATAACGAAAGTAAAATATCGAGGAGAAACGAGTATGCTCACGATTGACGACCTCTCTTTTGCCGTCCGAAGCGAAGAGGGAGAGAAAACGATTTTAAAGAACGTCAGCCTGACCATCCCCAAAAAGAAACTGGTCGTGGTGACGGGGCCGAACGGCGGCGGAAAATCGACCTTGGCGAAGATGATCGCCGGTATCGAAAAACCAACGTCGGGGAAAGTAATTTTCGAAGGCGAAGACATCACCGGACTCGGCATTACGGAAAGGGCGAAAAAGGGGATCGCGTTCGCTTTTCAACAGCCCGTCCGTTTTAAGGGCATTCACGTTCTCGACCTGATCCGCATGGCGACCGGAAAGCGCACTACGCCCGCCGACGCTTGCGAGTACCTTTCTTTAGTCGGACTTTGCGCCAAGGATTATATCAACCGCGAAGTAGACTCCAGTTTGTCCGGGGGAGAGCTGAAGCGTATCGAGATCGCCACCGTTATCGCTCGTTCGGCAAAGCTGTCCGTATTCGACGAACCGGAAGCGGGGATCGACTTGTGGAGTTTTCAAAACCTCATCAAAGTGTTCCAAAAAATGCGCGCCGAGATCGAAGACAGTTCTATCCTCATTATTTCTCACCAAGAGAGAATCTTGTCTATTGCCGACGAGATCATCGTTCTGAAAAACGGTACCATAGATCGTCAAGGGCCGAAAGAAAAAATATTCCCCACGCTCCTCGGTACTTCCGCCGCGGTAGGGACCTGTCGCAAAGAAAACGCGTATACTGACGATGGGAGGTGCGAATAATGCTCAGCGAATTGCAATGGAAAATCCTGGAAGAAGTCGCAGACCTTCATAAAACGCCGGAGGGCGCTTATAATATCCGCTCCGACAGCGCTTCGGCGGGACGTCGCTCTACCGAAAATATCGAGATCGTCTCTAAGTCGGACGTCAGCGGACTGGAGATCCATATCAAGCCCGGCACGAAAAAAGAAAGCGTGCATATCCCCGTCGTCCTGACAAAGAGCGGTCTTAAGGAGGTCGTTTATAACGACTTTTTCGTGGGCGAGGACTCGGACGTACTCATCGTAGCCGGTTGCGGCATAGACAATTGCGGCAATCAGGACTCGCAACACGACGGTATCCACCGCTTTTTCGTCGGGAAGAACGCCAAAGTAAAATACGTCGAAAAGCACTACGGTTCGGGCGAGGGCAAAGGTAAACGCATTCTTAACCCGCAAACCGAAGTATATATGGAAGAGGGTTCTTCCGTCACAATGGAAATGGTTCAGATAAAAGGCGTAGACGATACCAACCGTACCACCATCGCCCGTTTGAGATCCGGGGCCAAGTTGGTCGTGCGCGAACGACTGATGACGCACGGAGCGCAGAAAGCGTACAGTATGTACGACGTTACATTGGACGGCGAAGACGCCGCGGCAGACGTGGTATCCCGTTCGGTCGCGCGCGACGACTCTTATCAAAAATTCGACGCCAAAATAACGGGCAACGCAAAGTGTCACGGCCATACCGAATGCGACTCCATCATCATGGATCGAGGCAAGATACTTGCCGTTCCCGCACTGGAAGCGAACGATATCGACGCGACGCTTGTGCACGAAGCCGCCATCGGTAAGATCGCCGGAGAACAGATCGTTAAACTTATGACTCTCGGTCTGACCGAACAGGAAGCCGAAGAACAGATTGTTAACGGTTTCTTAAGATAATTGGGATATTAAAAAGAATTTCGGTCTTCGACCGAATAGCCGCTTTCTTCGAGCGCGGCGAGAGCGGAAGAAAAATTATTTTCTTTGACGAAAACATAATCGGTATCATAGGTAGAAACGGCCACGATACCGATTTTTTTACGAGCAAGTATCGTAGAGATATCTGCGAGGATCCCGATCAAAGAAAAGTCCAACGTGCCGTCGATGAAAAACCCGCGCCAGTTATCTTCGCGTGCCATTACGTTTTTCGGGACCTCGTGGGTAGGGCAGATCAAAGAGTTTTCCGTTGCCGTTTTTCCGATAAAAAAGTATTCTTTATTCAGGTCGATCGCGGATAAGTCGACCGTTTTGCAAACGCTGAACGTGTCTTTCAGGGTAATGATCTTCATTTTCGTCTCCTTTAGTCGGGCGCGTCGGTTTCTTCCTTCTCCGCGAAAGAGACGATCGAATCGAGAGGCAGTTCCGTCTTGTCGGTAAAGATCATTTTTCGCAGGGTCGTATCCACCCGTTTTATGTTTTTCGTCTCCGTGACGTATCGCCCGCCTTCTTTTTTTTCGTCGGGAACAAAATAAGTGACGGTAATAAGCGGACGTTGTTTTTCTTTTTCGATCAGCAAAGTCAGTTTTCTGTCCAATTCCGTTCGATCGTCTTCGCCGAAGTCTTCTTGAAGAACCGTTTGACGGTCGGTTTCTCCGAGTATCTCGTAATAGCCGACGAGCGCGGCGAAAGGGGAAAACTGAGCCGCTCGGTTTACGCGATCCATTTTCGGACGCGTTTCCGACCCGTGGTAGGGTAGATCGATGATCCCTTTGTATTTTTCCGGTATCATGCTTTATGCCCTCCCACTTGATGGTTGCGATCTTTCATCGTCGCCCCTTCTTCGAGGTTCATACCTTTCAAAAGCGCGTTTTTACCGAACTTACGATGCACGGCGACGATGGATCTTTGTCGGCTGCGTTCTCTTTTCAGGTCTTGTTCTTCTTTTTCTTTTTTCTTCCGCTCTTCTTCAAAATCGGTAAAGAGATCCAGCTGGACGGCTTCTTCCTCTTGCTCGGGGATCTGCCCTTCGGGTATGATATGATTGGCCGTTATGTTGATCCGGCGGACGAGCAGATTTTTATCGGCGATCTTTTCATACAGGTCGGTCGCGGCTTTTACGATCATCGTCGTCGCCGAGGTCGCCCGCCCGAGATTGACCGTACCGTGGGCGTTTTTCGGTTTGACACGACCATAGCGGTCTACTTCTACGTCGCCGACGTATTGTATCTTATTATAATGTTGAGACAGATTGAGGATATCGTAGCCGACGTCCAGAACGAGTTGATCGGTCACAAGCCCTTTTTCTACCAGGTCGAGCGACAGCGCGTCCGCCATTTCCGCGACGATGAGCCCACCTTTTTCATAAGTGTACGGACAATGTAAGACCTGTCCGGAAGAAAGACAGTTGTTGACGGGTTTGTACTCGCGGATATCGGGGATCGTCGTCGGTTCGTACCCCCAGGCATGGTCGATCAACAGTTCGGCGTTGATCCCGAAAAGTTTATAAAGGATGCCTTCGTTGACCGTACTCATCAGCGCCACGTCGCCCATAGTGAACATATTATGCGCCTGTAAGCGCTTTGCCGTGCCCGGACCCACTCTCCAGAAGTCGGTAAGAGGAGTATGCGTCCACAGTTTTTCGCGGTAGCTTTTTTCGTCGATCTCGGCAATACGCACGCCGTTTTCGTCCGGTGAGATGCGCTTTGCCATAACGTCCATGGCGATCTTACATAAGTAAAGATTGGGGCCGATCCCCGCGGTGGCGGTAACGCCCGTTTGATTCAGTACGTCTAAGATCATCTCCATGCACAGCTGTCTCGCGGTCTTTTCGTACATTTTAAGATACTTCGTCACGTCGATAAAAACTTCGTCGATGGAGTAAACGATGATATCTTCAGCGGAAACGTATTTTTTATATATATTATATATTTCGCTGCTGATGCGCATATATTGCGCCATTTGCGGGGTGGCGGCTATGAAATCAAGTTCCAGATAAGGGTCTTTTTTCAGTTCGGAATCGAGATAACTCTTTCCGCGAAAAGGTTGATTTTTGATCGCGTAACGGCGTTGGGCGTTGATCTCTTTGACGCGCTGATTGACCTCGAAAAGTCGCGCTCGGCCGGAAATATCATAAGCCTTCAACGTAGGCGACACGGCGAGACATATCGTTTTTTCCGTACGCGAAACGTCGGCGACCACCAGATTCGTGTTCAAGGGGTCCAACCCCCGTAACACACACTCCACGGACGCGTAAAAAGACTTCAGATCGATGGCAACGTACGTTTTTTGCTCCATACTATAATAATACCATATTATCCGATAAATAAAAAGCAGGCTTGCGAAAATAAAGGGAAGAAAAAGAAAAAACGACGCATTTGCGTCGTTTTCGGTACGTTGGCGTAAAAAA
>CACXDF010000186.1 GCA_902766325.1 uncultured Eubacteriales bacterium
CCCTGCGCGGACGAGTAGCCGTGAAGCGCGGTGCTGTTGGGCAAGTCGATCTGTTTTTGAATGGACGTCTTTACCACGGCCGGGGCGGGAACGCTGGGGTTACCCAACGAAAAATCATATACCTTGTCGGCCCCTTCTTTTGCGGCAAGTTGCTTGCCGAACTCGAACAGCTCTCGAATAACGGAACGATTGCTGCCCAATTTATGCATATCTTTATTAAACATTATTTATCTCCTTCCGCGTCGGCTTTTTCTTTCAACAACTTGGCATATTCTTCGTCGTCGAACGGTAAAGAAACGGTCTCTTTTTTCCAGTTCGACAAATAAATGCCGTTGATCAAGGTCAACGAACGCAATCCTTCTTCACCGCGGGCGACCATAAGATCTTTGTTGCCGCTGTCGATCGCCTTTCCGAACGCTTCGATCACGCGCCATTGCTGGCCGTAAATAAGGTCGATCGGCTTACGGATCAAGCCGTACCCGTAGCGGTATGTACGCATACTCGTCGAGCCGTATCCTTGCTTGGTCTCGGCGTTGACCTGCGGTTCGGATTTTTTCAAAATAGTATAGGTCATCTTCCAACTGGTAATAACGATGGTACCCTTTGTTCCGACGATGGTAAAACGGTTTTCTCCCGGCAATTCGTGCGTGGACGCGCAAAAGTAGCAATCGAAATCTTTATATCCGAACACGGCGTACAAATCGTTTTCCGTACTGATGTTTCTGCCGACGGTACGACAGGAAGAAACGATCCTTTCCGGCATGCCGAGGAGCCACTGCACGAGGTCGAGTTGGTGCACGCATTGGTTAATGAGCGTGCCGCCGCCCTCTCCCGACCAACTGGCTCTCCAGCCTCCCTGGTTATAATACGCTTGCGAACGGTACCAGTCGGTAATAACGTAATTGGCGCGCTGGATCTTACCGATCGCGCCGCTTTCGATCAATTCTTTCGCCTTACGATACATCCGATTGGTGCGCTGATTGAACATCATCCCGAAATACACGTCCGGGTTCGCCTTGGCCGTTTCGATGACCGACTTCGCTTCCAAAGTGGTAACGGTAAGCGGTTTTTCCACGATGGTATGAAGCCCCGCCGCGATACAATCTTTTGCGATCTGTCCGTGAAAATAGTGCGGCACGGCGATCATGACGGCTTTACATACGCCCGACTCGATCAAATCTTTGTGGCTGTAAAAACCTTTGACGGAAGGATGCTTTTTGCAAAAATCGTCTACCTTTTTCCTGTCGACGTCGCAGACGGCGACCAGTCGAGAACCCTTCATTCTCCCCGCAGACAAATTCCGGGCATGCTGCCCGCCCATTCTTCCGATACCGATAACGGCAAAATCAGCCATTTTACTATTTCTCCTTAAAATATTTTCTTGCTTCTCGCGGGTCGTGCGTCGTCAAATTCGAGAAGCTGTAACAGGACAGCTTTTCGAGCGCGATGGGATCGTCCACCGTATAGACCGACAATGCGAGTCCCGCTTCGGCCGCCGCGGCATAAAACCTCGGCTCCGTCCATTTATAATTGATATTCAGCCCCACAACGCGCTTTCCGTGCTTTTCGAGCGCTTTTTTTAAGGCTTCGGCGTCTTCCGGCACCGGTCGCAAACCTTTGCAGAAAGGATATACGTTGGCGTATAACACTCCGGCCGAAAGATTTTTTGCGTCCTTAGGCGATACGTTCCCGGTATAAATGATCTGTTCGTCCATTCCCAAAGAAAGTACCAGTTCTTGCACTTTCTCGAAAATGCCGTGTTCTTTTATATCGAGATTGATCTTGACGTTTTTTTCTTTTGCGACGGACAAGGCTTCTTCCAAAGGAATCTTTTTCCGCGGAAAAAGAGACGGAAAATGGGCTAAGTACAGACGGCCCCGACCGTAACGCACGTCCACTTCGAACACGTCCGATACGATCCAACCGTTTCTGACCGCTTCGATATACTCTCTGCCGTTCGCTTTCGTTTTTTGCGCGCCGCTATGCGCTGTGATCAACATTTTCTTTTCGTTCCCCCGAAAAATTCGACAACTAAATACATTATACACGCGCGCACGGCAAAATGCAAGCCGCTTTTTATATCCTTTCGCCCCTTTTCCGTCTTCTTTATGCCGCTGAAAAATCTATAAAACGGTTTTTCTCTTCACGTATTGATTTTTTTTGGGAAAAAGTATAAAATAGTAAACATGAGCAACGAAACCAATGAATCGAACGTAAAAGCGCCGAAAGTCAAAACAGCCCGTTTGACCAGATCTATCGGCGGCAGGATCAAAAACTTTTTTATTTATAACCCGCCCGGCAAAAATCCACGCGTATGGGAACTGGATCTCCTGCGCGGCATCCTGATCTTGGCCGTCACTTTCGATCACTTCTTCATGTTTTTGGATCAGTGGCAATTCATACCGTTTAAAACTGAAATCGGTCAAAAAATAATGGAATTTGCTTACGTCTATCGAAACAGTTCTTTCCGCAACGCGATGCAACCGTTCGCGCTGTTTTTGTTTTCTTTCCTCTCCGGACTGAACTGCCGCTTTACGCGAAGCAGTTTCCGTCGGGTGCTTAAGTTCTGGATCTTCTGCGCCGTCTTTATGGGCGGATTCGCTCTGCTGCGAGTGCTCCTTCCCAATATGCTCGACGTCTACCTGATTTTCAATATTATCACGGTTCTCACGATTTCTTTCACCGTGTGGTGGCTTTTCGACCTTATTAGGTTGCCCACCTGGATACGCGCATCTATCGGCACCGTCCTGATCGTCGTCGGCATGGTTTGCTACTATAAGTACTTTGTGGAAGGAAACTTTTCCGTCCAAAACGATTTTTTGGCGCTCATGGTCTATAACGATCACGGTTTCGAGCTGTCGAAAAACAACTTCGAGCCGCTTCTTCCCCATCTCGGTTGGTTCTTGATCGGCGGCGTCATCGGCAAATTCGCTTATCCCGACAACAAGACCCACTGTAAACAGGTTTACCCGCCGAAGCCCCTACGTCCTTTGCTCCTCATCGGTAAGCACTCGCTCTTTTTCTTCCTTGTCGGCCCCGTCATCGTCTTTGCTCCGCTATGGCTCGTCGTGCTGATCATAGGTCTGTTTCTGTAAATATTGAATATAAAACACAATAAAAAAAGCCCTCTCGCTTTACCGCGAAAGGGCTTTTGTGTTTTAACGGAAAATTATCCCAAAAGAGCGATGGCAAGACCGCAATAAAGGATCAAAGAAAGAGCGTCGACGATGGTCGTAATGAACGGGCTGGCGACGACGGCCGGGTCGAGCTTGACTTTCTTGGCAAGCATCGGCAGCATGCATCCGACGAGTTTTGCGATCACAACGGTGCACATAAGCGCGAGAGAAACGACCAAACAGGTAAAAGGCGTATAATCTTTGTACCCGAAAAGAAGATTATCGACGAGCATCAGCTTTCCGAAACAAGCGACCGCCAAAGAAGCAGCCAAAAGGAAAGAAGCTCTTATCTCTTTCCACAGCACGCGGAAAGCGTCTTTTGTGGTGATCTCATTCAGCGCAAGAGAACGAATAACGGTAACGGAAGCTTGAGAACCGGCGTTACCGCCCGTATCCATAATCATCGGTACGCACGCAAAAAGCACGGAGCTGATAAGAGAGAGTTTACTTTCAAACGTGTTCAGAATAAGTCCGGTAAAAGTCGCCGAGACCATAAGGACAAGTAGCCACGGGATACGGTTGCGCCAAATAGCGAAAACGCTCGTCTTTAAATAAGGCTTATCGCTCGGCTTAACGGCGGCCATCTTCGCGATATCTTCGGTGTTCTCTTCCTGCAAGACGTCCATAGCGTCGTCGATGGTGATGATGCCGACAAGACGTATTTCGCTGTCCACGACGGGAATGGCCAAGAAAGAATACTTATCGAACATCTGCGCGGCCGTCTCTTTATCGGCGTGCGTCTCGATGTAAATAACGTGGTCTTCCATGATATCTTCCACTTTCGTTTCATAAGAATGCAGTAGCAGATCCTTGACCGTAACGAGTCCGAGCAGGTGGCGACAGTCGTCGATAACGTAACAAGTATAGACCGTCTCCTTGTCGATACCGTTCTTTCTGATCTGCGCGAAGCTCTCTTCGACCGTCATTTTAGGATAGAGGTAGACGTACTCGGTCGTCATGATCGAACCGGCGCTGTCCTCCGGGTATTGCAAAATGGTATTGATGGCCGACCTCGTTTCGGCGTCCGCCTGTTGCAAAATACGTCTGACAAGGCTCGCCGGCATCTCTTCTATAAGATCGACGGCGTCGTCGACGTACAGCTCGTCCATGATCTGCTTTAATTCTTTATCGGAAAAACGCCTGATCAAAATCTCTTGCAGGTCGCTGTCCATTTCAACGAACGTTTCCGCCGCAAGGTCCTTCGGGAGCAGGCGGAAAACGACGGGAAGATCGTTCTCGTCCACTTCGGAAAGAATATGCGCCACGTCCGCTCCGTTCATTTCGGAAAGGATCGGCTTCAGTTCTTTAAAATTCCTTTGTTCAAGAAGAGAAAAAATAATTTGCTCATCCATGATAACCTCCGTTACAGTTGAAGTCGTAAATCGGGGCACAGGGGCAAAAGGTTATTTATTCAAAAAGATTATGCAACGTACGACAAGACAAATGCTCCCCATAACGGAACGTCGCCCAAATAACCGCTCTCTGTGCCCGTACTACTTGCGGGTTCCATCTGCTTGCCTCCTTATGTTTTTTGTTACTACCATTATACTCACCGCCCTATTCGCTGTCAACCTACGAGCCGAAAACTTTTCCGCTCCGAACATAATTTTTCTTTTCTCCCGAAACAAATAAAAATTTCGCTTGCTTTTTTACTAAACCCGTGTTATAATGCAAACGCTTTGGGATATTAACTCAGCTGGTAGAGTGTCTTCTTGACGTGGAGAAAGTCAGCGGTTCGAGTCCGTTATATCCCACCAA
>CACXDF010000187.1 GCA_902766325.1 uncultured Eubacteriales bacterium
AATTGCGATAGCAATATACGGCGGTATAGGTATCGGAAAAAGCTTCCGTCAGTTTTTTGATATGATAAGGTTGCGCCTCTTGCGCGCCGAATACGTCCGGAGAATGCAAGGCTATTCTGTTTATGATCCGCGGAAGACGTCGCAAGGCGGCAAGAGCGCCGTTGTCACCGTTGTACCTTACGTTATAGGTCATAAAAGTGAGGGAGGCATACGTCGGTTCCGGTTCGGGCTCGTCTTTTTTTTCGCAGGAAAAGGCGAACGCGGGCAAAAGCAGAAGGAATAAAAGGACAAGAAGTATTCGGGATATTTTCGATATGCGCTTCATAACGCCTGTATTATAACAGATATTCTTGCCGCAGGCAATACGGTTTTTGCTCCGACGTACGTTTTTTACGATCGAAACGTCCGAGCCGTTTCGTTTTTAATTGAATTTTCAAAGGCATAATGTTATAATAAGGATATGCGTAAGGACAGAAGATCGTTTTTGGTCGAAAATAAGAAGAATAAACCGCGCGCGAAAAAAAAGCCGGAAAAAAAGACGCTTGTTATCGCGCTTTCCTGTACCGCGGCTGTGGTGGCGGTTTTTTTGACCGTTTTTTTATGCCTTTGGTTCCTGGTCTTTAATAAAAAAGACGACGGTTTCGTCGCGAGGACTTATCGTTCGGAAGGCGGTTACGCCAAAGCGGAATGCGTGCTGAATCTGTCCGACAACGTAGAGATACACGAATACGACGTGGTAAACGACGTTTTCGTTACGAAAGAAGATTATCGGGACGGTGCGACGCAAGCGGCCGTCACGCTGTACGGACTGGCCGGATGGGACGGAGAATACACGCCGAAACCTTGTTTTAAAGAAGTCGTTTCCATTAAGGGCGACTATGCCGTCGTTGTTAACCGTTTTTCGGACGGCAAGGATTATATCGGCTTGGTCAAGTTTCGCGGAGAAGGTACGGAAGAGGGGATCATGACTCTTTCCGACTTCAAAAAAATACCGTATAGCACGAGCAATAAAGAACAGTTTTATTTTTGCGGCGACTACGTTTGCGTGATGGGCGATATCGACTCTCCGTCGTCCGAAGCCGCATATACCACTTTTTATAAGTATAAAGGCTATTCTCAACTTTTGGAGTGCTTTCGTATTCGCTATGGGTACGACTCCGCTACGGGCTCGAACTATACCGTTCTGCAATACGACGATTACGTCGTGGCGTATAATAAGAGCGGAGCGTATTTTTTCGATATAACGAGAGATCTCGCGTATAACGGCTATCTCGAGCTGTCGAAAACGGGCGCCTATCCGACGCCTTTTACAACGACGGAGTATACCGTTCGCATGGCGGTGCAGTATATGGGTAAAGGATGGTTTTTGCGTTATGCGACGCAGACGTCGACGACGCCGTTCAAAGGTTATACCGTATGCTATCAATCAATGGATCTGACCGGGAATACCGTCCTCGTTTTCGCGCGCGCTTCGACGGATTTTTTCAATGCGAAAACGGGGATCACGAGGACACTTCCGCAAGTGTCGTCCATTCTCGAAGTCGCCAATAGGTATACGTCGGCCGCTTTTGCGGAGACGTCCAACAGCTATAACAACGGCTCTTCCGTCGAGGACGATTATCCCTGTCTGAATCCCGCCGATATGGTGAAAGACGGGTATTCCGTTTTGTACTATTATTATCGCCCTTATATCAATTCGGAAAACGTTTCGGGACGGCTCGGAGGAATAAGCGAAGAACTTAAAAAGACGTATGACAGACAGACTCTCGAAGACATCTTACGCGCTTTCGGCGAAGCGACTTATTGTGTGTTGGACGAAAATATGAACGTGAAAGAGACGTCGACCGCATTCCCCGTCGTCACCGTCGACGGTTGCGGTTTTGAGACGGCCGATCCTTATTTCGACATTAAATTCGGCGATGCCGTCATTTATACGGATAAAGGCAAAAAAACCGTGCTTTACGCCGATAGCGAACGCGAATATGCCGTAGTCGGAGCGCAAGACGGAAAGGCGACCGTCGCGGCGGTCAAATTGAGCGTCGCCAAAACGGAGAGCGAAGAGACGGGCATGACCTACGGCGCGATCACGACGGACGGAAAAGTCATTGTCGATTGTATTTATGACAGGCTCTCCGCGTTTTACGACGGATACGCGATCGGCGCGAGAAAAGAGGGCGAGGATACGGCTTATTTCCGGATAGACGATAAAGGGACGGAAACGGCGATCGAAGATATGTACATTATGAAAGACGGGACCTATATTTATGCAAGCGACGGAAAAGTCGGCTTGAAAAATAATGCCGGAAACGTTCTGATCGAAGCTAAATACGATAAAATATCCGTTTCGGATAACTATATGGTAGACGGTGTTTATCATAAAAGTTTTGCGGTGGCGACCGACGGAACGAAATGCTATATTTTCAGATTGGAGTAAAAATGGATACGATATTAGGCGGCGCGGAAATTATTCCCGAATGCGCGCGATTGATTCAAAGCGGAGAAGTAGTCGGTTTCCCGACGGAAACGGTATACGGATTGGGCGCCGACGCGCTGAATGAAGAAGCGGTAAAAAAGATATACGTCGCAAAAGGACGTCCTTCGGATAATCCGTTGATTGTGCACGTGCCGAACGTGGAAGAAGCGCGTAAAGCGGCCGTCGTGACGCCGCTTGCCGAAAAACTGTTTTCCGTCTTTTCTCCGGGACCGATCACGTTGGTTTTGCCTAAGAAAGACTGTATTCCTTATACTGTGACCGCCGGACTTGATACGGTCGGCATACGGATACCGTCTCATCCGATCGCAAGAGAATTTTTGACGGCATGCAAAACGCCGATCGCCGCTCCCAGCGCCAACCTTTCCAAACGTGTCAGTCCGACTACGGCGGAAGCCGTCTTCGACGACATGAACGGTCGGGTGCCGGCCATTATCGACGGCGGACCGTGCTCGGTGGGAATAGAATCGACGGTTCTTTCTCTTGTCGGAGATCCGACTATTTTGCGTCCGGGCGGTATTACGGAAGAAATGCTGCGACCCTACCTTCCCACCGTTAAACTTTTTTCCGGAAAAGTCAAGATCGCTCCCGCTCCCGGCATGAAATATAAGCATTACGCGCCGATCGTGCCTTGTATCCTGTTCGGCTCGGTCCGCGGCGCGGAGAAAGAGTATCTCGAGAGGACGAAAAAGGGCGAAAAAGCGGTTATTTTATCGAGAAAAAAGAACGTTCCTTACTGGGAAGAAAAAGGGTTTTTATATATGAACGCAGGCGAAACGGGAGAAGAATTCGCTTCCAATATTTTTCGCCTTTTGCGCTATTGCGAAAAGCTGTTCGACGTGATCCTGGTGGAGAAACCGGGCTTGGGCGGCATCGAAAACAGTCTGATGGACAGACTGAGTAAAAGTTGCGGCGGAAAGGAAGTGGAATAAGCGTACGGCGCGTTCTCTTTTTACCGTTTTTCGGAGTATTTTTTTTAAAATTCAATATTGACTATCTCTATATTGTATAGTATACTATACATAAATTATAATAGAGGAGTAGTGTTTTTATGGATGCGAAAAAGGCGTTGAGAAGACAAAATCTATTTCGTACGTTAAAGACAGTATCTTACCTTCTCGGTTTCCCGCTTATGTTGTTATTGCTGATGCAGAGCGCTTATGCGCTCGGTTTCGGCGTGAAAGGTATCGCCACCGAATACGTGGTGATCGCATGGGCCGGCGTGACCGCGGTACAGATCCTTGTCACGATCATTACGAAAAGTTACTCGGCGAGGGCGGTCAGCGTTGTGATCGTCAGTGTGATCCTTTTGCTCGGTTTTTCGGTGTTTTTCGATTTCAAAGCAAAAGATAAATTAAATGCGGCGGCCGAAGGGTATGCGCGCGACTATTATCGTTTGGAAAAGGAAGACAGCGTTAAGGTCTACGCGAAAGGCGATACGATCTATGCCGATATCACTTATGCCGATTCGAGTAAAGAAAATATCAAAGAGGCCGAAACGCCTATCAAGAGCTATAACGAGCACTTGAGCGAATTCAAACCCTGGTCGGGCGGCTCCGGTTTGTCCGCTTCGATCAACTCTAAAAGAAGCGGTTTGATCAGCACGTATAACATCAACGGAAGCGGCGGCGGTAATAAGAATACCGACGGCACGAAAGGCGGCGCCGCACCCGAAATAATGGGTAACGATCCCGAGATATGGTTCGGCGAGACCGGTGCGGTCTATAACCCGAACGGACTGTACGCCGACAGCTATATTTTCGGCGTGGAACAGACCATTCAGATCCTTTTGACCATTTATCGTACGCAGAACGATTACGAAGCGAAAGGTTTGGATGCGGACGTCGCTTTGGCGGCGGCTTATGCCGAAGCGGAAAGTTCTTCCGAATGGATATCTTATATGGCTTCCGACGAGTATCAGGATGCTTACGGCCCGGACGGAAAGGCCTATAACTATATGTTGACGGAAAAGCGCCTTGACGAACTTCTGAGTTCGCTTGGTTCCGGTGTTGTTTCCATTCGGCTCGTCAACGCCATAATGGCTCTCGCCGAAAGCAGCTTGCCGGTTACGAAAAATGATCTCAAAAACCTTGATCTGCAAAAAGTTGCCGACATCATCGACGGCGTGGACAACTTTGATATCAAGACCGTCGCCGGCAGTTTGGGCGTCGTTATTCCCGACGGTATGTCGACGAGAGACGCGCTCGTCAAATTGGTTTACAAGTTCTGCTTCTATCAAATGCCCGACGTGCTACCCAGTATGTACTTTATTAAGGATAAAGAACTTCGCGCTTACGCATACGCCAAGTATTATGCCGAAGTTCACGGCTATAACAACGCTTGCGTCCTGTATGCGGAAGATCAGGAGAACGGTCGTATCGGCGGCATCACCATGTCCGACGACGGCAATCCCATTTCCGCCGCTTACAGCGAAGAAGATCTGTGCGCTATCCGCGCCATCAATAGTTATTCCGGAAACTTTTTCCCGTTGATGCTCCTGCGCCGTTACGCCATGTACTTCGCCGCGTTCGTCGCCCTTGCGTATCTGCTTGCGTACTTCTTTGCGTATAAACAGCAGATGTACGCGGTGATTATCAAGAACAGCATCTATAACGATTAAGGGGAGGAAAGTAAACATTAAAAAAGTATTACGAGTTTTATTCCATTTGCTTTCTTATCCCGTTCTGATCGGTCTGATCGTGTGGGCCGATCTCGAGATCATCAAA
>CACXDF010000188.1 GCA_902766325.1 uncultured Eubacteriales bacterium
ACGTATGATCTTGCCGAAAAATTGATCTCGGCCGGATACGAAAACGTCGGCGCGACGGAAAAAGCCACGTTCGGTATCCGCGGCGATACGATCGACGTATGGGACGTCGGTAGCGACAGACCGGTCAGGATCATGCTTTTCGACAGCGAGGTGGAGCAGATACGGGTGCTTGCGCCCGATACCATGCTGAGCGAAGGAACGGGCGAAGAAGTCGTTTTTTACCCGGCGACGGATATTTTTCTTTCCGCCGAAAACGCGAAAAAAGTAGCAGCTGCGGCGACTCGCGCCAAAAAAAGCGCCGAGCCGGAAGCGGCTAAAGTCTTAGGCGAGGGGATCGAAAAACTTTTGCAGGACCCGTCCTCGCCTCTCAACACCTACTTCCTTCCTTTTTGCGACGAATACTTCGACAGGATCTACGACCATTTGCCTAAAGACGGTATGATCGTCTTAGACGATTCCAGACAGATCGAAGATAAACTGAAGTTGGTCCGTAATTCTTTTTGCGCTCGCGTCGAAGCGATGCAAAAAAACCGACTTTTGTCCGCGCATACCGAGGCTATTTGGTCGGCAAACGCGTTATACGACTTTCCGCGGCAGGTGCTCGGCTTCGATAAGTTGACGGGCAGAACGGCTATGTATCGTCCGCAGGAGATCTATAATTTGCACGCGCTGGCATTGCCTGCTTTCTATAACGACATGGAAGGTTTTTTCGAGCGCGTACGTCAACAGACGATCAGCGGCGTCAAAACGCGCGTTTACGTCGCTTCGGAAGGGGCGGAAGCCGCCCTGAGAGAGGCGTTCGTCGCGCACGATATCGGCGTGCAGGAGAATACGGAAGACGCTCTTCTGAGTTTGATCGTCGGTAACGTCTCTTACGGGTTTTCTTATCCTGCCGATAAGTTGATGTGCGTCGGTATCAACGACGTGTCGAGAAAGACGGTCGCTTCGCATAAGAGCGCCGCCCGTAAGAGGGTGGTTTTCGAACTGCCCGAGAAAGGCGACTACGTCGTGCACGAGCGGTACGGTATCGGTATCAGCGAAGGGATGCAGCGGGTCAAGACTTCTTCAGGAGAAAAGGATTTTTACGTCGTTCTGTACCGCGACGGCGACAGGCTCTATTTGCCGGCCGAGCAGTTGAACACGTTGGAAAAGTATTCCGGCAGCGATAAGCCGACTCTCCACCGCCTGGGAGGAACGGAATTCGAGAAGGTCAAAAAGCGGATCCGCGAAAGCGTCCACGAAATGGCGTTTGATCTTTTGAAGTTATATCGCGCAAGACACAATAAAGAAGGACACGTTTATCAACCGGATACCGTATGGCAGAAGGAAATGGAGGACGACTTCGAGTTTACCGAGACCGAAGATCAGCTCGCCGCCATCCGCGATATTAAGGCGGACATGGAAAGCGGCAAGATCATGGATCGCCTTTTGTGCGGCGACGTCGGCTACGGAAAGACGGAAGTTGCCATCCGTGCCATTTTCAAAACGGTGATCGAAAACAAGCAGGCGGCCTTTCTTGCGCCGACTACCATTCTCGCCCAACAGCATTACAATCTGATATGCGCTCGTTTCAATAAGTATAAAATAAAGATCGCGCTTTTGTCGCGGTTCGTTCCGCCTGCGGAACAGAAAAAATCGCTCGAAAAGATCGCTTCGGGCGAGATATCCGTCGTGGTCGCCACGCATCGCCTTCTCGGGGACGACGTTGTTTTTCATGATCTCGGACTGCTCGTTCTGGATGAAGAGCAGCGTTTCGGAGTGGAACAGAAAGAAAAGATGAAGCTGTTCCGCAATACCGTCAATATCCTCAGTTTGTCGGCTACGCCCATCCCGCGCACTCTTCATATGGCGTTGTCCGGCATTCGCGACATTTCCGTTCTGGAGACGCCTCCGAAAGAGCGTCTTCCGGTCGAGACCTACGTAACGGAATATAACGACGAACTCTTAAAAGACGCCGTCAATAAAGAACTGGCTCGCGACGGTCAGGTCTTTATCCTCTATAATCACGTCGAGGGAATAGAAAGGTTTTACGCGCACGTTTGCGACTTACTCGGAGACGTACCCGTCGCTTATGCGCACGGGCGCATGGACGAAAACCTTCTGGAAGACAGGATACGGGATTTTTACGAGGGTAAAGCGCGCGTGCTCGTCTCTACGACCATTATCGAAAACGGCGTCGACTTGCCTAACGCGAACACCATTTTCGTGCTTGACGCCGACAGGCTCGGTCTGTCGCAGATGTATCAACTGCGCGGAAGAGTAGGCAGAAGAAACGTCCTCGCGTACGCTTATTTTACCGTTCCCGAAGGAAAGGTGCTGACGTCTAACGCCATAAAAAGGCTCGAGGCCGTCATGGATAACACCCAGCTCGGCAGCGGCTTCGGCATCGCTATGCGCGATCTGGAAATAAGGGGCGCCGGCAACGTGCTGGGTAAGCAACAGCACGGGCAGATGGAAAAAGTCGGCTACGAAATGTATTTAAAACTGGTCAAAGAGGGGATCGACGAAATGCAGGGAAAGACGGTCGATCCGGAAAAAGAGGCGACCTTACGCGTGGACGGTAATTTTTCTTTGGACGACGACTTTATTCCCGATCAAAAGTCGCGAGTGGCTTTTTATAAGACGGTGGCTACTCTTTCGAGCGTGGAGGAAGGCAGAGCGTATTTCCGCCATCTGAAAGAGTGCTACGGTCAGCCCCCGGCCAACACGGAAGGGATCATTAAGATCGCCATCATGAAGAACCTTGCGCAAAGAGCGGGCGTCAAAGAGGTGCGTATCGGTCAAAAGATATGCGATATCAGATTTTATAACGGCTCCTGCCTTACGTCGGAGCGCCTTTTTGAAGCGATGGAAAAATATAAAACGCGGGCGCTCCTGAATCCGTCCAATCCGCCGTCGGTCACTTTTTCGTGCGGGCAACTTACGATGAATCAAAAAATCAATATGATCCTTTTGTTCTTATCGGCGCTGTAAAAACGTAAATAATAATATATATCATCTTAATTTTTTATAAACACTTGATTTTAGGGGCGGAAAGATGTATACTCTTATGAGATATTGTCCGCAAAAAGACGTGTCGCGAAAATAATTACCGTTCCGTAAGGAGATAATCATTTATGAAAAAGAAAGGCTTAATCGTACTTTTATTGCTTGTCGCTATGATCGGTTCGATCGCTTTGTCCGGATGCACTCTCGTTAAACTGAACGAAGATCGCCGGGCCGGGCGCGTTATGGCGACCGTATCTTACGAGGTGAACGTAACCAATCAAGAGGCTAAAGATATGCTGGCGCAGATCGGCATCACCGACTTTACCGTCGGCGGCGAGATCAACCGTAGAGAACTGCTTTCTTCCACGAACTACTCCATCAACAGGATGGCTTCTCTTTACGCGCAATATTCGATGACCTATAATTACGATTTCGAGACCGTCCTCGGCGACACGCTCGATTCTTTGGTCTCCAATAACTACTACGTTCTTCGCGCGATCGAGTATCTTTTGAATAACAGTTCCACCGATCGTCTCCGCTCCATGTATATGTTCTGCCGTCCCGAAGAATACAAAGCCGTCTACGGTAATAAGCTCAGCGCCGAAGGCGTCTTGACGATGGCCGAGTGGTACAGCGCTATCGGTTCGGTAAATACCACCCTTCAGACGATGCTCGACGGCTACGTCGAAAATAAAGAAGACGGCGTCCGTAACGACCGTATCAGCGCCGCCGACAATAAGATCTCCGAGTACTACGAACAAGGCTATTTCGTCAGCGACGTTTACCTTGTTAAGAACGTCGACCTCGAAGAGGGCGAAAAAGCCGACGCCGCTTTTAAGAATAAGACCGAAGAAATCGGCAAAGTCGTCGTCTATGACGAATCCGGAGAAAAGTTCGTGTCCGGCCTCTATAACAGCGATAAAGGCTTCGTCCTGACCGGCACCGCGAGCGCGGACGATCAGTCGAGCGACGCGCCCAAGACTTCCGAACTCGATTATAAGCAGGTTTATGCCGCGATCGAAATGACTAAGAAGGACGGCGGCGACGTCGTTTATATCCCCCGTCCGGCTTCGGACGCCTCTTTGACCATAGCCCGTGTTAAGGACGCGGACTTCGCCGGCAACTACATCCGTACGAGAAGCGTGACCGTTTCTTACACCGGAAGAGTTTTCGCGGAAAAGACCGAAGATAACGACAGCGGTTATACCAGCAAGACGTTTACGTCCGACGCCGTCGAATATAAAGTAGCCTTCCCGCGTAACGCGCTTGCCGAAAAGGAAGAAGAAGTCAACTATCTCGAAAAAGAGAACGTCCGTTATGCGACCAAAGAGACCTGGAACGAATTCTACGCTTATATCGCCGCCGAAGGTAACTATGACAGCGAAAAGAAAGAATTGATCACCGAAAACAACGCCGCCTACGACGCTTTGACGGAAGAGAAGAAAGAACTGTATAAGGGACTTGCTTCTTTGTATACCGCGCCTTTTGCCACGACCTATTCCGGCAATGACAAAAACGTCAAAGACGGCTATCGTCAGCTCCGCAATACTCTTTCTTCCGCCGGTATCGGCTTTATCGAAAGCGAACCCGCGGA
>CACXDF010000189.1 GCA_902766325.1 uncultured Eubacteriales bacterium
GAACCCGCGACCTCACGCATGTGAAGCGTGCGCTCTAACCAGCTGAGCTAAGCCTCCGTACTTTCGGTATTGTAACACAAAGAGGGCGGGTTGGCAAGTGTTTTCCGAAAAAACCTTTGGACGGGTAAAAAAATAGGGTAAAGGTGCTTTTGCCGGCTTATAATTCGTAAAAAAAACGCCGTTTGGGCGGTCTACTTTTTATTGACTTCCATATATTTATTAATTATAATAGTATTATGCAAAGTATTAATGCAAGGGCTAAGGTCAATCTTGCGCTCAACGTAAGGGGAAAAGAGGGGTCGAGGCACTTGCTGGACGGGATATACGCTTGTTGCGATCTTTGCGACGAAATCGTCCTATCCGCGCGTGCGGACAAGGAGATACGCGTTTTGTACGAAGGACGCGAGGGACTGTATGAAAAGGATACGAGTTACGCCATGGCGCGACTTTTGCAAGAAACCTTTCATACGCCCGGAGCGGATATCTTTATTCGGAAGCATATTCCCGAAAAGAGGGGACTGGGCGGCTCTTCCGCGGATGCGGCGGGGGTGGCGAGAGCCTTCTTAGGAGAGTTCGGTTTGGACGAGATCGACCCGAAATTACTGCTTTCGATCGGGAGCGACGTGCCGTTCCAATACGCGGGAGGATGCGCGAGAGTGCGCGGAGAGGGCGAATTGATAAAAAGCGTCCCTTTACCGCGGATATATCTTGCAGTGGTTATTCCTCCGCGAGGGGTGTCTACGGCGGAATGCTTTTTTACGTTCGACCGCATGGGCGGAACGTCGGGAGACGTCGACGCCTTGACGGAGGACTTATTAAACGAAAAAGAACCTGTCTTTTTCAATGCGCTCGAAAGGGCGGCGACGGCGCTCGTTCCGGAGATCGTAGTCGGGCGTAAGACGTTGGAAAAGGCGGGATTCGCTTGCGGAATGACGGGAAGCGGAAGCGCGTTGTTCGGAGCGGAATACGACGAAAAAATATTTCGTCAAAAACTAAAGAAGGTCGCTCTGCCGCAGGGCTTTACCCTGATCGAGACGAGGACGGAGGCTGTGTTATGAAGAATTACGATTACCCGGTTTACCTTTTTAACGAAGGTACTAACTTCGAAGCATATCGCTTTTTTATGCCGCAATACGTTCAGCACGAAGGCAAGAAGTGTTGGCGTTTCAGAGTGTGGGCGCCGCATGCTTTTTCCGTTTCCGTCGTAGGCGACTTTAACGATTGGAACAGAGAGATCGACAGAATGGAACGGGTGGCCGCGTCGGGCATCTGGGAAGGCTACGTGCGCGGCGCGAAAAAGTATTCCACCTATAAATTCAGTATCGAAGGCGCCGACCACGTGATCCGGCTCAAGTCCGACCCGTTCGCGACCCACAGCGAGACCATGCCGGCCAACGCCTCGAAGATCTACGATATCAACGGGTATGCCTGGCAGGACGGCGAATACATGAAGGCTCGTTCGGTCAAGAATACCTATACTTCTCCGATGAACATCTATGAAGTGCATCTCGGTTCATGGCGGAAGCACGACGACGGCAACTATTATTCCTACCTCGACGACGCCAAAGAACTGGTTTCTTACGTCAAAGAAATGGGATACACTCACGTAGAACTACTGCCTATTACCGAGCATCCGTTCGACGGAAGTTGGGGATATCAGACGACGGGTCTGTACGCTCCTACCTCGAGATACGGCACGCCGCATGACTTTATGGCCCTTGTCGACGCCTTTCATAAGGCCGGGATCGGGGTCATTTTGGACTTTGTGGTCAGCCATTTCCCGAAGGATGCCTTCGGTCTGTACGAGTTCGACGGCACCTGTCAGTATGAATACGACGACGTTTATAAGCAGGAACATAAGAGTTGGGGTACCCGCGTGTACGACTTCAATAAACCGCAAGTCCGCTCTTTCCTGATCAGCGCCATCGACTTCTGGTTGACTTATTATCACATCGACGGCATTCGCCTGGACGCCGTGGCGAGTATGCTCTATCTTAATTACGACAGAAGAGACGGCGAGTGGCAACCCAACGACTTCGGCGGAGAATACAATCTTGAAGCCATTTACTTCTTGCAGACGATGAATAAGAATATACTTTCCCGCCACCCCGATACCATTATGATCGCCGAAGAAAGCACAGCTTTCCCCATGGTGACCATGCCCCCGAAACTGGGCGGACTGGGATTCAATTATAAGTGGAATATGGGCTGGATGAACGATATCCTCGACTATATCAAGATCGATCCCTATTTCCGTAGCGGCGCGCATAATAAGATCACCTTTTCCATTACCTACGCTTTCAGCGAGAACTATGTTTTGCCCTTCTCTCACGACGAAGTCGTCCATGGAAAACTGAGCCTGATCGGTCGTATTCCCACCGGGTATGAAGACAAGTTTTCCGGTTTAAAAACCCTTCTTTCTTATCAAATGGCGCACCCGGGCAAGAAACTCAATTTTATGGGTAACGAATTCGCGCAGTTTATCGAATGGGACAACAAAAAGCAACTTGATTGGCTTCTTCTCGATTATCCCGCGCACGTATCTTTCCGCGAGTTCGTAAAAGATCTGAATCATTTTTATCTCGATAACAAGTCCTTGTACGAACAAGATAACACCTACGACGGCTTTAAATGGACGGTCGTGGACGACAATATGCAAAATATCATCGTTTTCACCCGTTATGATAAAAGCGGCGATAGCTTGATCTTCGTCGCAAACTTTTCTATGGCCGAACGCGACGGATACGAATTCGGCGTGGATAAAAAAGGCCTTTACGAAGTCGTTTTGCATACCGAGAGTGAAAAGTACGGCGGCAAAGTGCCGGACGGCTTGACGTACGAGACTTTCAATAAAGAAAACCACGGCAAAAAGCAGTCGATCAAAGTGGATATCAAGGCAAATTCGGCCATGTTCATCCGCTTGAAAGAAGAATACGAAACGGAGGATGATATCGTCCTTACCGATACCACAGAAGAAGAAACACCGAAGACGAACAAGAATACCAAATAAGGAGAAAAAGCAAATGTTGTCCACAAAAAAAGAATGTGTTGCCATGCTGCTTGCAGGTGGCCAGGGAACAAGATTGGGTGTGCTTACCAAAAACGTGGCAAAGCCGGCTGTTCCGTTCGGCGGAAAGTATCGTATTATCGACTTTCCTATTTCAAACACCATCAACTCCGGTATCGATACCATCGGAGTTTTGACGCAGTATCAGCCGTTTGAACTCAACCAGTACATCGGCAACGGTCAACCGTGGGACCTTGACCGGTTGAACGGCGGCGCGTTCGTTCTTCCGCCTTATCAACGCGGTAAATCGGGCGAGTGGTATAAAGGAACGGCAAACGCCATTTATCAGAATATCAACTTCATCGATCGTTACGATCCCGAATACGTCCTTATCCTTTCCGGCGACCATATCTATAAAATGGACTACGCCGAGATGCTTGCCGCGCACAAAAAGAACAAAGCGGACTGTACCATCGCCGTTTTGGAAGTCAGTCTGGAAGAAGCCAGCCGCTTCGGTATCATGAACACCAATCCGGACGGCAGCGTCTATGAATTCGAAGAAAAGCCCAAACATCCGAAGAGCACCAAAGCCAGCATGGGTATCTACGTCTTTACTTGGAGCAAACTCCGCGACTACCTCATCCGCGACGAAGAGGATAAGGATTCCGCAAACGATTTCGGTAAAAACATCATCCCCAATATGCTTGCCGACGGCCAAAAACTTTTTGCGTACGACTTCTCCGGCTATTGGAAAGACGTCGGGACCATCAGTTCTCTTTGGGAAGCCAATATGGATCTTCTCAATCCCAAAAGCGGATTGGAGATCAATGATCGCAACTGGAAGATCTACGCGCGTAATACCGCTCTCCCGCCGCAGTATATCGGCGACGAAGCGGTCATCACCGACAGTATCATCAGCGAAGGCTGTTCTATCCGCGGCAACGTGGCGAAGTCGGTCATTTATCAGGGCGCTTTGATCAAGAAGGGCGCCGAAGTAAGAGACAGTATCATCATGCCGGGCGCCTATATCGGCGAAAATGCGAGGGTATCCCACGCTATCGTCGGTTGGAACACCGTCGTCGGTAAGAACTGCGTCATCGGCGCGCCGCAAGAAGGCCCTGTAGCCGGCGAATGGAAGATCGCCGTCGTAGGCCCCGAAATGGAACTCGAAAAGAACAGCGTCGTCCGCGAAGGCGAAATGATAGGAGGCTGAGAACAATGAATAACATGATGAGTATTTTGTTTGCGTCGGGCAACGAAAGCAAACTGAACGAATTGACTTTGCACCGTACCACCGCGTCCTTGCCTTTCGGCGGCAGGTATCGTTTGATCGATTTTACTTTAAGTAACCTTGTCAACAGCGGTATCACTCAGGTGGGTATCGTCACCAGAAGCAACTATCAGTCTCTTATGGATCACATCCGTCAAGGCAGAGACTGGGACCTCAACCGTAAGCACGGCGGTATCAGCGTGTTTCCGCCTTTTGTTTATAATTCTTCGCGCGAGGTCTATAAGGGCAAGATAGAAGCCATCTACAGTATTATGAGCTTTTTGCATCACAGTCCGGAGCAGTACGTGGTCATCACCAACTGTGATATCGCGGCAAATATCGACTTCGGCAAAATGTACGAAAAGCATATCGAGAGCGGCGCGGAGCTGACCATGCTCAGTCACGACGGCTTTACCACGTCTTCCCGTCGTGCGGTCATCGAAACGGGAAAAGACGGCCTCGTCACCGACATTTACGAGACCGAAATGGCGGGGGAAGAAAAGAAAGAAATTTCGCTCAACACATACCTTATCAAGAAGGATCTCTTGATCGAACTGGTCCAAAAGGCATACGCCCGCGGACAGGTCGATTTTGAAAAAGACATTCTGTTTCACCTGGTGGCGGAAAAGAAAGTGTACGCGCTCAAGATCGAATCGTATGCGGCCATCATCGACGACGTTAAGACCTATTATAACGAAAGCATGAATTTGCTTTCCGACGACGTCCGTCA
>CACXDF010000190.1 GCA_902766325.1 uncultured Eubacteriales bacterium
CAGCGCTTCGTCCTGGCTCAACGTGGCCTACGGTCCGGCGTCTTTGAACGCGATGTTCGACGCTTTCACCGCCGCGTTAGGTTCCGTTCTCGTCGAAAAATACGGAGAATACGGTTATCAGGCCATAGACAGGGCCATCCTCTTGCCCGGTATGCCGATCGAATTCACGTTCTGTTCCTCTAAAGAATTTTATAAAAAGTTCTCGAACGTAGAGGGCGCGGAGGACATCTTTAACGATATCATTTACAAAGTCGTCTATTCCGAAGTGAGCGGAGAAGAAATGGCCATTCTGGCGCTGACTTTCTATAACGTCGTCAAAGACAGAGAATTCGCGCTCAGCGACTTCACCGACTGGAAGAACGATTACGCTAAGACGCATAACGCCTTGCTCGTCGATTCTATGAGCGCCGTTTTCGAAAATCTGATCCAGAATTATTCTACCGTCGACGACGTTCGCAATACCGGAGCGGCTTTCGTTAATGCGTACGACTCCTTTACGGTCGCCATGGCAAACGACCTTATCGACCGTTACGTCAATCAATGGGGCGGCACGGAGACGTTCTCGATGAGCGATGAAGAAAAACTGAACGCCGTTGTTTCCGCTATCGCCGGACTCAGTCGTTCCGTTTACGCCGATTCCGCGAGCTACGTCGACTTCGCAAGCTATGTCAACAGACTTACCGTTCTTAACGAAGCGGGCAAGAGAAGAGCTTGGTATTCGATTGTCGATGCTATCGAAAACAATACGTATACCTTTACGCTCGAAGGTCAACTCAAGACCGTTTACGACGCGGGTATCGCCGCTTATAAGACCTTATTGTTCGATAAAACGTTCTCTTCGCAGAATTACTTTATCGATTACGTCGCGGCGTTCCTGGTCGACAATGAAGTCGGGGATGATAACGGCCCGACGTACGCGCAAAGCATCGCGTCCCTCTATACCACGATCGATACGGCGGTCAACGACCTCGTAAGATTAAAGAAAGACGCAGTGACTTACGTCGGTTCGCAGGGCCGGTTCGACGCGCTTTCTTCTTATCGTAAGACGCGCGTGCTTTTGGAAATGCAACTGGCTCGTTCTTACGGCATTTCCGGCGTCAGCAGCGCCTCCAAAGAAATCTTTAACGCATACGCCGCCGAAACGACGTATAATAACTATCTTGTTTATAAATCGCTCCCGTACGCGCAGGGTATGAAAGAGTTTTTAGATGCGTTCAACAGTCTTGGGGGCAAGAGTGGATTTTTGGCATCGATCGACGTCGACAGCCTGTCCGATAAGGGCAAAGCGGCCATGACTGCTTTGAATAATCTTTCCACCATCGACGGTATCAGTGCGAAAGCGAACGTTCTCGTCAATTTCGCGACGTACGTCTTACCTTATTATACGGACGTTATGCCGGACGACGTTTTGCGTTGGTACAATAATGCCGAAGTGGCGGAAAATAACAATTCTTTGTACGCCGTTATGAATTCTTTGTCCAGAGTTACCGAGTATCTGACCGACGACATCTGGAGCAAGTATTTTGCCGACAGTCCCGACTATTATATGGAAGAGAGTTCTTTCGTCGCCGGATCCGAAGAAGACGGAAAAGATATCCCGACGTTCGTGAACGCCGTTTACACTACGAAAGCAGGCGACTTCTATACGGTGGCGACGGGTACTTTCGTTGCGGGAAGAACGTATTATCTCTTGAGAGAAGCGACCGGTCAGGATCCTCTCGGCGAAGCGAATTTCGCCGTAATAAAGGACGACGGTTATATCATCGAAAGAAATCAATACTTCGGTAAATACTATTCCGCGTATCCTACCGTTGCGACTAAATTGGACGTCGTGGATAAGGTGTCCGGCATCGACGAAAACAGTTCGATGGCCGATATCGACGCTCTTCTCGCCGTACTTACTTTCAGCGACGACGGCGTAATCCTCAACGAATACATCGACTTGCTTCGTAAAAACGCCGCTTCCGAATTGGAAAACATTCTGAAAGGCGCTCGCGGTATCGATACTACGATGTTCGGCGAAATGCAGAACGCTCGTCTTAACGCCCGTACGGTCGCCGCCATCGACGTGACGATCGGACTCAGCGGCGAACATACCGACGGAGAATTGACTATCGTCAACGTGTACGACGACGGACACGGCGGCGTGACGCGTAGCAGACCCGATCTTTTGCAGGAAACGGGCGATTACGTCGACTATGACGAAATGAAGTTGTACCTCAGCTTCGGCGGCTTCCTGACCGTTACGGAAAAGCAGGGCAAGACCAACCTTGTCGCGCTCGTCGACCTTCTGTTCGCCGATCTGGATATCTCCGAAATTTATTTACAGTTCTTGACGTCCACCGTTCTCGGCGGCACCATCAACGCGCGTATCGCGCTCGATATGGAAAAGGCGATCAGCGGCGATCCGGAACAGATCAAGCAATCGCTCAACGCCGACCTGTCTTTGCGGTATACTTTGATGAAGTACGACGCCACCGGCGAAGCGGTCCGTTTCGAGCAAACGTTGATCTCCGTTTATATCAGAGGCGGCAAGGTCTATCTCTCGTTGGAGATCTTCGATACGTCGCTCAGCGTCGCGCTTGAATTCGACACCGTTTCTTTCGTCATGTCGATGCTGGGATTGTCCGGCGGAGAAAGCGAGAACGCGGCGCTGATAAATAAGATCGTCAAGGCTTACGGAAACGAAGACGGCAAAACGCCGTTTGCGGAGGCGGCCAACGCTGCGACCAACGGCGATAACGCCGAGTTCCTGAACGCGTTGTTACGTCTCAGCAGTTCTGAAGCCAGCCTCATTCTGACGGTCGATATTTTGCTTGAAGTGCTTAACGCTCTTCTTACCAACTTTAAGACGACCGACGCTATGGTCGACCTTGTCAACCTCGTCTTTACGCAGGGCGACGTATCCGTCGAATACGGCGACGACTTCGGCATCATCTTGCACTTGTATGATAACGAAAAGGTAAGCGGCGGAAACGCTTCTGCGGATAACCTCGGATACGACTTCTTGTTCGGCATCCTGAACGATACGCAGTTCTCCATCAATCCCGAGATGTTCTATAACGATTTCTTGGCGGAATTGAAGGATAAAGAAGACACCGGATTCTTCGACGCTTATTATAAGTCGTCCTTCTCGTTGATGGATCTGCTCAAGGGTAACGTGCCCGAAAATTACGGCATTTCGGAAATGATCACCGATATCGCCGGAACCCGTTTGCAGATCAACGTCGACTTGCTCATGTCCAGCGAAGTCTTGAAGACGGTCATCGATTGGAGCAAACTGTTTAACACCCTCGGTTCCGAAGGTATAGAAGCCTTCTTCTACATGAAGATGATGGAAAACGCGTCCGGCAATATCCGTCTTGCGCTTACCATCGATATGGATATATCCGACGTGTATTTCGATATCAAACTGAGCGGCTATAACAGCAACGGGACCAATATTTTCAACATGTACGAAATGAGCGGCGTGCTCAATACCGAAAAGGAAAATCCGGAACTGAATCCGATACTTTATTTCGATATGGGCGAGATCAATCCCGAAGAAAGGTATTCCGTCGACGGCGTCGATATGTATCAGTTCTTGGGAAGCAACCTTATTTACGTCTTCCTTGAAATGTTCGGAACCGGCGCTACCGCCAAGAACTACGATAAACTCGTACGCGAAAATATGAACGCCTCCGGCTTCCTCGGCGAGGACACCGCGCTCGATATTTCTCAGATCGACTGGGGTCGCGTGCTCGAAAGCGCGGCGCTCAGCGAAAACACGCTTGGCATCCGCTTCAGCAGCGCCATGATCGATACTCTCATCAAACTCCTCGATAACTCTTGGACGTTTGCCGATATCGGAAACATCACTCTCGATATCAACTTCGTTACGAACAGATTGAGCTTGAGATTCCCGCTTGACACGGCGCTTAAGGATGAAGACGGCAATATCCTCTCCGACAGTAAAGTCGCCTACGGTATGTCCATCGGCGGACTCGATATCCATATCGGCGACGCCGTCGACTTCTTGGGCAACGGACAAACGCAGGAGAGCAAGTTCAGCCGTTACGAGTCTATTACCCGCTACGTTTGGGTCGGAGAAGTCAACAGCACGTTGACGATCAACGACGACTTCAACACGCTCATCGATCTGTCCGATATCACTTCCAGTTTGATCAATGGTTTGAATCTCCAGTTGCAGAGCAACGAAGAGAGCCTGAATCAGCAACTGGATTTCGTACTCCGTACGCAGGTCGATTTCAGCGACCTTTCGCAGATCGGACTGGAATTGCTTATTAAGAGTAAAGCCGGTAACGTGATCCTGGGCGTTTCGTTCGTCGGAAGCTACTTCGACGGCACTGTTTATATCGATTTGAGCGGTCTTGGATATCCGAAAGTCTATATGACGGGCATCGATCTCGGATCGTTCGTAAAAGATATGCTCTCCACGATGATCAACGGTCTTGTGGAAGAAGACGCTTCGACCGAGGCGGCTAACGCCGGCGGCTATCCCGGTAACGATATCGGGCCTTCGGCGGAGGCGGCGTATAAGTACAATTCCATCTCCGACGCGGACTTCACGGCGAATATGCTGTTCGTACTGTATAACACCGACGTGTTCAACGTAGCCATCACGGGCGCGCTCATGTACACGCTCTTGAATTACATTATGGAAGTTCCGGACGTTTTGCCCGAGATCGCAAGTCTTGAGATCGGCTACGAAAAAGACGTCCTGTCCGGCGTGCGCGTCGTTTTGGACGAACATAAGCACTTCTCGATCAACTACAGCTTCAAGAAGAGTTATACCTATATGATTCCTATGACGGGTATGACTTCGGCGCAGTATAGAGAGGCCCTTTCTCACGGCGTCAGCGAGAAGAGCGGCTTTATTAAGATCGACGAATTGAAGAA
>CACXDF010000191.1 GCA_902766325.1 uncultured Eubacteriales bacterium
CAAGGCACCTTGCTCGCAAGCAGAGTGCTCGGAAAGTACGCTCTTGATAACGGATTCGATTGTAAACTCAGCGAAGTGCACGGTATGTCTCAGCGCGGCGGAAGCGTCATCACTTTCGTGCGTATCGGAGACAATATCGCTTCTCCCTTGATCGAAGAGGGCGGAGCCGATATCATCCTGGCTTTTGAAAAGCTGGAGGCGCTACGCTACGCGCATTACCTTAAGAAAGACGGATTCTTGCTCTATTCTTCCCAAGAGATCATGCCGATGCCCGTCGTGACCGGCGCTTGCGCCTATCCGACCGACATCGAAGAAAGACTTCCGGAAAACTCCAAAGCCATCGACGCGCTCGGCCTTGCCGAAAAAGCGGGCAGTTCCAAAGCAGCCAACTCGGTCATCTTGGGCGCTTTTACGAAGATCATGAAGTTGTCTTACGACAAGATGAAAGACGCTTTGATGGGTTCTATCCCGGCCAAGCTCTCCGCGATCAACGATAAGGCCTTCGATTACGGGTATAACGCGATCTGATCGTTATTTATAACAATCGTTTCGTCCCGCGCGATTTTTTGCGCGGGATTTTTTTATAATTCGGTTTTAATTCAAAAAACAACAAACAAAATATGAAATTTATTTCATTTTTCTTGACAAAGAAAGAAAAGAGGAATATACTTATGTCAAAGTGAATATGAAATAACATTCATATAATAAGGAGGATGTAAAATGCCTATCGTTATGGCGCCGACGGACAGACCGGTCACCGTGATCAAGATCCTGGCCGAAGAAAAAGTAAAAAAGCATTTGGAGAACCTGGGTATCACTATCGGATCGACGGTAACCGTTTTATCTGCGGAAGGAGGAAGCGTGATACTCCTCGTCAAAGAGGGAAGACTGGCACTCGATAAAGATCTTGCGACGAAAATACTCGTAAGAATATAAAAAAAAGAAAATATAGGAGGAAATCAAAAACTATGGAAAAGAAATTGAGCGATTTTTCCATTGGACAGACCGGTGTGATCAAGTCTGTGGGCGGCGAAGGTAAAATTCGGCGCCGTTTGTTCGACATGGGAGTAACACCGGGTGCGGACGTGTTTTTAAGAAAGGTGGCGCCGCTCGGAGACCCCATCGAAGTGACCCTTCGCGGGTATGAGCTTACGCTCAGAAAGAGCGAGGCCGAAGTCGTTATGGTGGAGGTGAAACAATGAAAAAATTTGTTCTTGCCGGTAACCCGAACTGCGGAAAGACCACTTTATTCAATAACCTGACAGGCTCGACGGCGCACGTCGGCAACTGGCCGGGCGTTACCGTAGATAAGAGAGAAGGACTGTACAAAAAGTGTCCGGAACCCATTTCTATCGTTGACCTTCCCGGTATTTATTCTTTGTCGCCGTACACGCCCGAAGAAGTCATTTCGCGTAACTTTATTTTGGACGAAAAACCCGATTGCGTCATCAATATAGTCGACGCGACCAATCTGGAACGAAACCTGTATCTCACCACCCAACTGATGGAGATCGACGTGCCGCTCGTGATCGCGCTCAACATGATGGACGAGGTAGAAAAATGCGGCGATAAGATCGACGCGGCGAGTCTTGAAAAAAAGATCGGCGTGCCCGTCGTGCCCATCTCCGCTCTGAAGGAAAAAGGCCTTGACGAACTGATGAAGAGAGCCTATGCGGCGAGCAGAGAAGCCCGAAATGGCGTGACGGTATTGGAGGACACCGCTTTGATGCACCTTATCAGCGACTGCCGTATCGCTTTGAAGCATATCGGCGTTGAAAACGCGCTTTTCCATGCCGTAAAACTGGCTGAAATGGACGAATTGGAAGTAGCGGCCCATCCGGACTCGGCGAAGATGGTCGAAGAATTTAAGTCCACTTTTAACGACGACGTTTTCGGTAACGACTTCGAGGCGATCGTCGCCGATAGCCGTTATAAATATATTTCCAAAAACTATTCTCACGCGTTAACCAAGAAAAAGTCTTCTTCGGAAAGAAAGTTGACCAAGTCGGATAAAGTCGATAAGGTCTTGACCCATCGCGTATGGGGTATTCCGATCTTTTTGGTCATTTTATTCTTGATATTCCACCTTACCTTCTCGGAAGACCTTTTGTATTTGGGCGCAGGCGGCGTGTTTGATAAGGACGAGCCGGTCGTAGCGTACGATATCGACGGTAACGTGATCGAGAACGTCGAAGAAGACGGCATCTACTACGACGAAGACGGTAATGAAGCGGTCGCCGTGTTCGAAGACGGCGAATTGGCCGCGCTTGAACTCGTCCCCTATGCCTACGATAAAGAAGGCAACGCCATCAAAGCGTTTTACGATGCGGAAGGAAACGAATTGACCGTTCTTGCCGACGAAAACGGCGAAGTAGTCGACCTGTTCGACGCCGCCGGCAACAAATATGAACAACTGTACAATATAGACGGCTACAAAGCCGAGATCGTTTTGAACGAAGACGGAGAATTCGAGGACGTGGAATTTGCTTCCGCAATCGATGAATTCTGTTCGGAAATCACGGTCAACACATTCTTCGGATACGAAGAGAGCGTATTCAGCCCCGGCGTTATCCTCTTTAATACGTTGGATACCTTTACCGGATTCCTGTCCGCCTGCATGACGCAAGCTCTTTCCGGAGCGGCGCCTTGGGTGAGCGGATTGATCGTCGACGGTATTCTGGCAGGTCTTTTTTCTGTACTTTCTTTCCTGCCTCAGATCCTTTTACTGTTCCTCTTCTTCTCCATTTTGGAGGACAGCGGGTATATGGCGCGTGTTGCGTTCATTTTGGACAGGATCTTCCGTCGATTCGGGCTGTCGGGTAGGGCGTTTATGCCCATGATCATGGGCTTCGGGTGCAGCATCCCGGCCATGATCAATACCCGTACGCTTGCCGACGAAAGAGAAAGGACCGCTACCATCCGCGTGATCCCGTTCTTCTCCTGCAGCGCCAAGTTGCCCATTCTGACGGCTATCGCCGGAGGTATCGTGCAGATGTTCGGCGTAGGCAACGCGGACCTTATCACGTACGGAATGTACCTGCTCGGCGTTGTAACGGCTATCGCTTGCGTCATTCTGATGCGCGCCACGACTATGAAAGGAGAGGTTCCTCCGTTCATTATGGAATTGCCCGCTTACCACGCGCCGCAGTTTAAAGCGCTTATGCTCCACTTGTGGGATAAAGCGAAGCACTTTGTCAAGAAAGCCTTTACCATCATCCTTGCGTCTACGATCTTTATTTGGTTCGTCAGTCACTTCAACTGGAATTGGCAATTCTTGGAAGACGAGCAGATCAACAGCAGTATCTTAGCCGGTATCGGCGGACTGGTACAACCGCTCTTTACGCCCCTTGGCTTCGGTAGTCAACTCGGTGTTAACGGATGGGTGTTCGTTGTGGCCGCCGTCACGGGCTTGATCGCAAAAGAAAACGTCATCGCGACATTCGGTACTCTCGGGGCTTGCCTTGCCGGCGCGGCTATCGACGTAGAAGCGGACGGCGGTGTCGGCGCGGTCGCCGCTATGATCTCCGGGACCGGGATCAACGTGGCCGGACTTATCGCCTTCATTGCTTTCAATATGCTGACCATTCCTTGTTTTGCGGCCGTAGCCACGGCTAAAGCGGAACTCCCGAATAAGAAGTCATTCCGCTTCACGCTCCTGTTCTGGATCGCGACGTCCTACGTCACCGCAAGCATGGTATACCTGATCGGCACCTGGTGGTGGACGGTATTCATCTTCGCCGCTGTATGGGCGCTCGTCATCACCGCTATCGTGTTGCAAAATAAAGGCAAACTTAACCTTAAGAGTTTAAAAAGGAGTAAATAAAAAATGTCACCGTGGGAGATCGTACTTATCGTAGCTTGCGTACTCTTCGTTGTCGGCGTTGCCGCTTGGTCGATCGTCAAAAAGAAACGCAATAAAAAGAAAGGTATCGTCGCTTGTTGCGATTGCGGCGGATCCTGTTCGGGCTGTTGCGGCTCTTGCGGAAATTGTCAAGGACACATGAATAAGGAGGAGCTGAAAAAGTTCCTCGAAAAGTAACCTTCCTTTATTATATAGAAAACGCGGGTTCGGACGGACTCGCGTTTTCTATATAAAAAAATAATACGCATATTGTTATCATTCGATCGTTTCGGTATAATAAAAGAATACATTAAGTATTTGATTATATCTTTATAAGAGGGAAAAACATGGAAAACAGAGAAAAAGAGATCGTAAAGACAAGCTTTATAGGAATATGCGGTAACGCGCTATTGGTCGCGTTTAAAGCGTTCGTCGGTATTATCGCCGGCTCCGTATCCATCGTCATGGACGCCGTCAATAACTTTACGGACGCTATATCAAGTATCATTACCATTATAGGCACGAAACTTTCCGCAAAGAAACCGGACAAAAAGCATCCGTACGGGTACGGACGGATAGAATATCTGACGTCGACGCTTATCGCCGTTCTGATCCTGTTTGCTGGCGGTATGGCGGTGTACGAGTCGGTCAAGTCGATCATAGATCATTTCCAAAGCGGATCAATGCCGTCGTTCGAGACCTATTCTATCGTCATCATTGCCGCGGCGATCGTCTTTAAGATCGTGATCGGATTGTTTTTCCGTAGTAAAGGTAAAAAAATAGGGAGCGAAGCGTTGAAAGCGTCCGGTATGGACGCGATGCTCGACTCCGTACTTTCGGCGGCGACGCTGGTCGGAATGATCGTTGCTAAGTTTGCCGGAATTTACGTCGAGGGGTACTTGGGCGTCTTGATCGGTCTATTCATTTTAAAGAGCGGTTTCGGCGTTATGAAAGAGTCTTTATCTTCCATGATCGGGGATCGGTTTGAAAAAGACTACGTCGTTGCGATCAAAGAGGACATCAATAAGATCGAGGGCGTGCTCGGGTGTTACGACTTGATCCTGAATAGCTACGGACATAACAGGAATATCGGTTCCGTTCACGTCGGCGTGAACGAAAGTATGACGGCAAAAGAAATACAGGTGCTTGAACGGAAGATCTCCGCTCTCTTATACGAAAAGTATCACACGATCATGACGATAGGCATTTATGCCGAACGTCCGTCGGATGAAAAATCAAAAAAGATATACGATAGCGTAATGAAAGCGATCGAAAAGTATCCGAGCGTTTTGCAAATGCACGGATTTTATACGGATGACGAGACAAAAACGATTGTTTTCGATTTGGTCGTTTCTTTCGACGACCCGGAACCGGCAGAGACTATCCGAAAGATAAAGGAAGAAACGGAAAAAGCCAACGATGGGTATGCCGTATTCGTTCAGTACGACCGGGATTTCAGTCTATCGGAATAAAAACGGGAGGATATTATGAACTGTTCTGTCAAAGAAGCCATCAAGAATCGTAAAAGCGTACGCACGTTCGACGGTAAGCCCGTTACGGCGGAAGACGTTGAAATATTGAAAAATTATGTTAAAACCATAAAAAATCCATTCGGCATTCCGATCGAATTCAAGTTTTTGACCGCGAAAGAGCACGGCGTGTCCAGCGCGGTCATCGTCGGCGCCGACTTATATCTGGCGG
>CACXDF010000192.1 GCA_902766325.1 uncultured Eubacteriales bacterium
CCCGACGGCATTTTCCACGCTCACCCGGAATTTCACGTTATCAAAAAAGAGTCCATCGGCTTGATCGAAGCGCAGGGCTTGTTTATTCTTCCCGGCCGCCTCGTCAAACAGCTTGCCGAATTGGAAGAATGTATCGCCGCGGGCGCGCTCAAAGAAGAACTTTCCGATTTCCAACTGCTTTATGACGAAGTCACCGCGATCTGCGGAAAAGACCTGTCTCTCAGTTCCGTCCACGAAGGGATCAAAAAGGAACTCGCGAGCATCTGCTATCGCATTTTACAGAACACAGCCGTTTTTACGCCCGAACAAATGGGCGAATATCTGACGAAGATAGGATTTTGCAAAAAATAGAGAATAAAAGCGGCGCGGCGCGCCGCTTTTTATGAATTGGCTATTGCCTTTTAACGATTTTTAAGGTATACTTTAATAAAAATACATTTTACGAGGTATAACACATGAAGATTGGCGCAATGGCGGCAAGTTTTAAGATGTCCATCGAGGATACGGTACGTACGGCGGCGAAGCTGGGCATCACCGGTTTGCAGATCAGTATCGGCGAGGGCGAATACGGCGTCGACAATATGACGGACGAGAAGATCAAAAAGTTACAAAACGATCTGTCCGCATTCGGTTTGGAAATATCCGCTTTTTGCGGCGATATGGGCTATCCCCACTACATGGATGAAAAAGCCAATAAAGAAACGATGATCCCCAAGAGCAAGCGTATGGTCGATCTTGCTTATAAGATGGGCGTTAAGGTCATCACTACGCATATCGGCGTTATTCCCGACGACGAAAACGATCCGATGTTCAAGATCATGCAGTCGGCACTTATCGAGATCGGCGCGTATGCGGCCGAGCATAACGTCACTTTCGCTATCGAGACCGGCCCGGAAAAGGCGGCGACGCTAAAAAAGTTTTTGGACGGCATCCCGGCAGGTATCGGCGTTAATCTCGACCCGGCCAACTTCCGTATGGTCATCAGCCAGGATCCGGTAGAAGCGGTGCATATGCTCGGTAAGTATATCGTGCATACCCACGCCAAGGACGGCAAAAACTATTATAAGATCACGGACGGACGAGAAGTCTACGGCACCCCCGATAAGTCTTTTAAGAAGTCCGTTCATCGCAGGATCTATAAAGAAGTGGCGCTCGGTAAAGGCCAGGTGCCCTGGAAGGAGTATCTGCAAGCCTTGAAGGACGTCGGTTACGACGGGTACCTGACTATTGAAAGAGAGTGCGGTTTGCGCCCGGTCAAAGATATCGAGAAGGCGGCTAACTTCCTTTTGCAATATACGCCCACCCTTGTATACGGTTTGATCGGTTGCGGCAGTATTTGCAACGGCCTGCATATTCCCGCTATCAAAAAATTAAAGAACGTAAAAGTCAAGTACACCTGCGATATCATTTTGGAAAGAGCCGAAAAGGCGGCCGCAAGATGCGGTATCAAGGGATATACCAAGGCGGTAGAGGACTACCATGAAGTGCTTGCCGATCCCGAAGTTACGGCGGTCATCGTTTGCACTCATACGCATCTGCATTGCGTTATTGCGAAAGAAGCGCTCCTTGCCGGAAAGTGCTGCCTGTCCGAAAAACCGGTCGGCATGAACTATCAAGAAGCTCTCGGCGTTTCCGAAGCGGCCCACAAGACCGGACTTATCAGTAACGTCGGCGTCGTTTGCCGCTTCAATTCCGGCGTGGAAGCCGTCAAAAAGGTTATCGACTCCGGCAAGATCGGTAAGGTGTACAGCGTCTTTAATAGCTTCCGTTCTTTCCGCAGAGTCCCGGGTATCGGGGGAGAATTCACCAATAAGAGCCATGCCGGCGGCGGCGTGCTCAACGACATCGGCGTGCATAATCTCGACCAAATTCTGTATATTCTGGGCGATGCAAAACCGCTGACCGCGTCCGCTTGCACCTATCTCGAGATCGCAAAAGATTACGAAAACTATCACGCTCGTAAAGAGGTCTGGAAGGCGTCCACAAGAAAGGCGGGAGAAGAACCGGTTTGCGACGTAGAAGAGTATGTGACCGGTCTTGTCCGTTTGGATAAATACAGCATCAACTTTACCGGCGCGTGGGCGCAGAACATCGACCATGAAGAATGGTTTATCGATTTCCTCGGAGATAAGGGCGGCATCCGTCTGAAGTATTGCGGCAATTACGAGCTCTTTACCGAAAAGAACAGAGTTTTCGTTACGAAAAAGCCCTGCTTTAAGGTGCACGATATGAGCTACTCCGAACATCTTGCGTTCCGCTCGTCCGTCATTACGCGCGTACCCACCCGCGCCTATATCGACAACTTGCTGAACACCGCCAATATCCTCGACGGGCTTTATCGTTCGGCGGAAAAGGGCGAAGAAGTCAAACTGTAAGCCAAGAAGTTTTTTTAATAAAAACTCTCCGGATAGGAGCGCGTTCCATAGGGATTTTCGATATTGTTATTTTTGAGGAACAAGCGTGGCAATTAGTCACGCTTATTCTTTTGTCTGTATGGAGGTAAATAATGAAGGAATTGGATAGAGTAAAACTAATAAAAGACAGAGCCGAATATAAAAAAGAAGGCGTAACCTCAGGTGATAAAGGGACCGTCATGTTGGGAGAACGTAATGGCTATGTGCTTGTGTTTTTTGACGGAGAATACTATACAGATGAGAATGGATGCGTTTTGATGCGCGAAAACGATGTGGGCGTTAGGATCGAAGATCTGGAAATTATAAAAGAAAGTTAAAAATGTGCGCCGTTGAAAACACTATTCAACGGCGCAATTATTAAATCCCTATCGGTATTCGCCTTATCGGGGCGTTTTTGTTTTATACGAAAAGTAAAAAACGGTGTTTTTTACCTTTTTTATGCCGGAAAACGTATGTGTCGGTTGGGAAAAGAAAAAAAATAAAAAATTTTATAA
>CACXDF010000193.1 GCA_902766325.1 uncultured Eubacteriales bacterium
AACGGACAAGAAGTCCTCGCCTGCAAAACGGAAATAGACGATAAATGCGCGGTGGAGATCCCGGAAAGGTCTTCTATCCGATCGGCCCCCATAACAGAAAATAAGGGCCAAACCGAAGGCGAGACGTACTTTGCCGTCGATATCGGCACCACAACGGTGACGGCCGCCCTTTGCCACGGAAAAGACGTCGTCGAAGCGACCACTTTCGACAATCCGCAACTTACGTTCGGAGCGGACGTGCTATCGCGTATCCAAAACGTAAAAAAAGCAGGCGTTGAAGCGTTAAGACGTCCCCTTTTGTCCGCGCTGGATAGCGCCATGCGCGCACTGAGCGAAAAGCAAAACGTATCTCCCGAAAAAGCGTACGTATGCGGCAACACGGTCATGCTCCACTTGTTTTGGGGCGAAGACCCGACTCCCCTCGGCGTCGCGCCTTATAAGCCCGTTTTCCTGAACGGACGGGAAGAAAAAATACCCGAACTCAACGAAATAACGGTCGTCAGTCTGCCGTGCGTTTCTTCCTATATCGGCGCCGATATCGCCGCCGGTATCGCGTCGTGTCCTTTGCCGAAAAAGGATAAACTATCTTTACTGATCGACCTCGGAACAAACGCCGAGATCGCGCTCGTCGGCGCCGAAAGGATCATGACCGCGTCCGCCGCGGCGGGACCTTGCTTCGAGGGCGGAAATATCTCCTGCGGTATGCCGGCGACGGAAGGAGCCGTCACCGCGTTCTCCTTAGAAAAAAGACGCGTCTCTTTCATCGGCACAAAACCGCTCGGCCTGTGCGGGACCGGCCTTATCGACGTGATCGGACAATTACGCAAAGCGAACATAATCGACGAAACGGGTTTCCTTTCTTTTAAGCAAGGTTACCCGATCGCGCCGTCCGTTATTTTAACGCAAGACGACGTCAGACAGTTTCAGTTGGCGAAGTCGGCCGTTCGGAGCGGAATAGAAGTCTTATTGAAAGAAGCGAAAATAACTTGCGGCGACGTAGAAAAAGTATATCTCGCGGGCGGGGTCTCAACAGGGATCAGCGTCGAAAATGCCGTTTACGCAGGTTTGCTGCCCGCGTCGCTCGCGCCTGTCTGCGTACCTGCGAAAAACAGCGCGCTCGCCGGTACCGTCCTCTATTCTTACGCCCCCGAAAAAATCGAAAAAGTCATCGAAAAAGCGAGATATATCGATCTCGCTTCGACGCCTCTTTTTTCCGAATATTTTATTAAAAACATCGATTTCCGATAAGGAGACATCGCCCATGCGTTCAACGCTTTTTCGTAAAAAAGCCGCTTCTTTTCTTGAGCTGCCGTATACGGCGGATCTGTCCGATCGCCAGGTTGTCGTCGATCGCCAGGCCGCCTATCTGGGTCATCCCGATCTTGTCGAAACTGACGACGGCAGGTTGATCGTCGCTTATCCCTCCGGACACGGACGGGGGAAAATTATTATGAAAACAAGCGACGACTTCGGCAAAACCTGGAGCGCCCGCCGCGAAGGTCTCCCCGCAAGTTGGGATAAGTCGCAAGAGACGCCCACCGTCTATAACCTTCATTTTTCAAGCGGAAAAACAAAACTCGTCCTTATCAGCGGATGCCCCCATTGGGACGCCGGCGTTCGCGACGGGAAGTTTCTGCCGGAGATGTTTCCGAACGGTTTTAATTTTTCTTATTCCGACGACGGCGGTAAGACCTGGAGCGAATTCGAGAACTTTTATTCGCCGATGAACGCCACCGTTTGCATGTCTTCGCTCACCCGACTGAAAGAGAACGGAAAATTCGTCGACAAGTGGATGGGAACCTTCCACGAGCAGGATTTTACCAATTACAAATCCATCCTGACCTTCGACGAAGACGGCAAAGCGCGCTGGTCGAAACCGGTTCCCTTCCTCGCGCCTCATTGCGAAATCGAAAAAAGGGTAGGCATTTGCGAAATAGAGATCATCCGATCGGACAAAGACGTCCTGATCCTCATCGCCCGCGGCGAGACGCGTAAGACCCGCTCCGTCATATCGCTCAGCTATGACGAAGGCGAGACCTGGACGGCGCCGAAAGAACTGCCCTATCTTCTTTGCGGAGACCGCCACAAAGCGGCTTTCGATAAAACGAGCGGCAAGGTGATCGTGTCTTTCCGACAGTTTATTCCCGAAAAACAAAGCCTTTTTTCGGCAAGGAAAGGAGTCTACGACGGCTGGGCGGCATGGATCGGCACCTTCGACGACCTTATTTCTTTCGCTTCGGAAGAAAAACCCGCCCGTTACGGCGAAAAGCTGTACCTGCTCGGCAAAAACTACGGAAATTGGTATGACTGCGGCTATAACGGCATCGTAACGAGAGACGGGAAAGCCCTGCTCGTCACCTACGGCGCTTTCGACAAAAACTCCGCGACGCCCTACATTGTGGCGACGGAACTCGATATGACAAAATAAGGAGGAAATAATGTTCGTCAATCCCTATCAAAACGTTCGACCCGATGCGCGCCCGATGCGCGCCAACTTCCACACCCACGCCGGAACGGGGCGGAACACCTGCGGTCATCACAGTATCCCCGCCGTCCTGGCCGCCTATAAAGACGCAGGGTACGACATCCTTTGCATCTCCAACCACAATCGTCTGACGAAACCCAAGTTCCATCAATGGCAAACGAATATGCTTCTCGTGCCCGGGTTCGAATTTACCAGAAAGACCCATATCGTCTGCGTCGGCACCAAAAAGAAGTATGACAAAGAAGGCGATCAGCAAAAAGCCATCGACGAAGCGGCGGCAAACGGCGGTTTTTCCATCATCGCTCACCCAAACTGGCTCCGCGACTGGTTCGTACCCGAAGAAGACTTTGACGTTTATAAAAACTATATCGGCATCGAGATCATCAACGGCAGTATCGAATACGGACTTTCCGCAAAGAAGGAACGAGAGAACAGAAGCTACGCCGGGGACGTATACGACGTACTGCTGAGTAAAGGAAAACTCGTTTGGGCGTTCGGAAACGACGACTTTCACCGTTGGAAAAACCTCGGTAACGCCTGGAATATGATCTATTGCGAAAAGACCTTCCCGTCCATGTGCGATGCCGTCAAAAAAGGCGCTTTTTACGCCTCTTCAGGCGTTCAGCTCCGTTATCTTACGCTTGATAAAAACACCATCCGTATTGCCTGCCGGGCGGCGGAATACTTTATCGAACCCATGCGGTACCGTTTTATCGGCTATAAGGGCGAGATCCTCAAAGAAGAAGTCGCCGTCGAGGGCTCGTATGCTTTACGCGGCGACGAAAAATACGTCCGCGTCGAAGTGACCGACACCGTCGGCAATATGCTGTATACCAATCCCGTCTACGACGACGAATTTTTCAAATAAACCGGATTTTGCAAAAAACGCCGGAAAAATATCTTATAAATATATAAGAAAAGTGCGAAAACCGCGGAAAAACGATTGACAAAGCGGTGTTCTTGTATTATTATATTCCCGCGTAAATTGAGAAAAGGAAGAATTAGCCCCTCGGATCTTTCTCAACAGTCCATGCGCGATCTAAATAAAAAATCAAGGAGAATAGCTCATGAAATCTTACATGGCGAAACCCGAAGAACTCAAAAGGGATTGGTTCGTGATCGACGCGGCCGGACTTCCTTTGGGAAGAGTTGCTTCTAAGGTTGCCTCTATTTTGAAAGGAAAGACTAAGCCGATCTACACGCCCAACGTCGATGCCGGCGACTACGTGATCGTGCTCAACACCGACAAGATCGTCTTGACGGGTAAAAAAGAACAACAAAAGTACTACACCTACCACACCGGTTATATCGGCGGTCTCAAACAGATCAGATACGACAAACTGATGGCGGAAAAGAGCGACTTCGCTCTCACCAAGGCAGTAAAAGGCATGCTCCCGAAGAACTCTCTCGGAAGAGACATGATCAAAAAGTTGTTCGTCTACAAGGGTGCCGAACATAAGCATCAGGCGCAACAACCCAAAACCATTACTATTGACTAATTGAGGTGTAATTATGGCAAAGAAAATCGTTAAGAAAGTCCAATTCTGGGGCGTCGGCAGACGTAAGAAAGCCATCGCTCGCGTTCGCCTCATCCCGGGCACCGCTCCCATGATCGTCAACAAGAAGACCGTGGAAGAATACTTCCCCCTCGACGCGCAACGCTTTATCGTTAATCAGGCTCTCGCTCTTACCTCCACTACCGATAAGTACGAAGTCATCGTCAACGTAAAGGGCGGCGGTCTCACCGGTCAAGCGGGTGCGATCCGTCACGGTATCGCCAGAGCCCTCTGCAAAGCGGAACCCGAACTCCGTTCCGAACTCAAGAAAGCCGGTTTCCTCACCAGAGACCCGAGAATGAAGGAAAGAAAGAAGTACGGTCTCCACAAGGCCAGAAAGGCTCCTCAGTTCAGCAAGCGTTAATCGCAGCCC
>CACXDF010000194.1 GCA_902766325.1 uncultured Eubacteriales bacterium
ACAATGGCGATCTTCTTTTTGGTGATATTACCGATGATACGCACGGCGAGGCCGGGCCCGGGGAAGGGTTGGCGATTGACGATGCGTTCGGGAAGTCCGAGTTCCAATCCGAGCTTGCGGACTTCGTCCTTAAAAAGGCTCCTCAACGGCTCGATGATCTCCTTAAAGTCGACCACCGACGGTAGTCCCCCTACGTTGTGGTGGCTTTTTATAACGGCGCTCTTCCCAAGTCCGCTTTCGATCACGTCGGGATAGATAGTCCCTTGCACCAAAAAGTCCACTTTGCCCAGTTTCTTTGCTTCGGCGCTGAACACGTCGATAAAGTCCTTACCGATGATCTTTCTTTTCTTTTCCGGTTCTTTTACGCCGCGAAGGTCTTTCAAGAACAGCGATCTTGCGTCGACTTTGATGAGGTTCATACCCATTCCGTCTTTGAATACGGACATGACCTCTTCGGCTTCGTTTTTACGGAGAAGACCGTGATCGACGAAAATGCAGGTCAGGTTACTGCCGACCGCTTTATGAAGAAGAGTCGCCGCTACCGCGCTGTCCACACCGCCGCTCATGGCGCAAAGGACCTTTCCGTCCCCTACTTTTTCGCGGACGGCTTTGATCTGTTCGCCGACAAAATCGCTCATCTTCCAGTCTCCGTTTGCTTTACAGATACCGTATAAGAAGTTATGTAAAATCGTGTTGCCTTCGAGGGTGTGTACCACTTCGGGGTGGAATTGCACGGCATAGATGCCCTTTCCTCTGTTTTCGTAAGCGGCTATCTTACAGGTAGCGGTCGAAGCGATCACGGAAAAGCCTTCGGGGAGAGCACTCACTTGATCGGTGTGACTCATCCAGCAATAGTTCTCTTTTTTAACGCCGGCAAAAAGCGGGCTGTCGGAATAGGTGATCTTTTGACGACCGTATTCGCGCACGGGCGCATGAATGACCGTGCCGCCCGAAAGATGAGCCGTCAGCTGCATCCCGTAGCAGATACCGAGCACGGGCACGCCGAGAGAAAACACATCTTTGGTGACCGAAGGCGCGTCTTCGGCAAAAACGCTGGAAGGACCGCCGGTAAAGATAATACCGATGGGATGATACGATTTGATCTTTTCGATCGAAGAGTCGGCGGGGATCAGCTCGGCATAGACGTTCTGATTACGGACTCTACGGACGATAAGTTGATTGTACTGTCCTCCGAAGTCGATGACCAGTATTGTTTGGTGTTCCATAGATCATTACCACCTTTGAATGTAGCTTTCTCTGTCGGCTCCGACCGATACGTAACGGATCTTGGCGCCGGTGGCTTTTTCCAGATACAAAATATAGTCCTGCGCTTCTTTGGGCAGGTCCTCGAACTTACGGCAGGCGGAAATATCGGTCTTCCACCCGGGGAAGTATTCGTATACCGGTTTGGCTTTTGCCAACGCTTCGCCCATAGGAAAGCGCTCGGTGCGAACGCCATCCACTTCGTACGCGACGCAAACGGGTACCTTATCGAGATAGGACAGTACGTCCAGCTTGGTCAAAGCGATCTCGTCTGCGCCCTGCATTTTGATGCCGTAGCGAGAAGCGACGACGTCGAAGCCGCCTACTCTTCTCGGACGTCCTGTCGCCGCGCCGTATTCGCCGCCGGCTTCTCTGAGAGCGTTACCTTCTTCGCCGAACAGTTCGCAAGTAAAGGGGCCCTCTCCCACGCAGGAAGAATAAGCCTTCATGATACCGATGGTCGTATTCAGTTTTTTCGCCGGGATGCCCGCGCCGATGGGCGCGTACGCCGCGATGGTGCTTGAAGAAGACGTGTACGGATAAATACCGAAGTCGATATCGCGCAGCGCCCCTAATTGCGCCTCGAACATGACCGACTTACCGCTATCCAAAGCGTCTGTCAGATAGTCGGTGGTGTCGCAAATATAATCTTTGAACGGAAGCGCGTACTCTTTCAGCCAGGCGATCATTTCTTCAAGCTTAACGCCCTCGGCGCCGTAGCCTTTTTGTACGGTCAGGTTTTTCCATTCGATAATGGGTTTTAATTTCTTTTCGATGGCGTCAAAGTGTAGAATATCGCCCATGCGAAGGGTCTTTTTCATGTACTTATCGGCATAAACGGGCGCGATACCGCGACGGGTGGAACCAAACTTCGCGTCGCCCAAACGGTCTTCTTCCAGACAGTCCAAAAGGACGTGATAGGGCATACAAATAGTGGCGCGGTCGCTTATCTTTAAGTTCTCCGGCGTAACGCTTACTCCTTGTTCGCGCAAGCGGTTGACTTCTCCGAAAAGGTGTTTTACGTCGATGACCATACCGGGGCCCATAACGTTCACGGTGCTTTCGCGCAAAATACCCGAAGGCAGAAGGTTCAGGATCACTTTTCTTCCCTCTTCGATAACGGTATGTCCGGCGTTATTTCCGCCCTGATAACGGCAAACCACGTCGTAATCGGACGACAATAAGTCGACCATTCTTCCTTTTCCTTCGTCCCCCCAGTTGATACCAACGATTGCGGTCAACATAAAAATATTCTCCTTTATACTTTGATCCCGACTTTTTCGTCAAGATCGTTTTTGTTTTTTTCCAAAATGGGCTTTACCGTCTCGGTCAAGAAGGTCTCCGTCTGAGACTCGGCGCACCCGAAATAAGAATTGTCGGCCAAAATCTTTTTGGCTTCTTCTTCCGTCAGTCCGAACGTGGGATCGGCAACGATCTTCTTTAAGACTTCGTTGTCCTTACCGTACAGTTTGATCTCCTTGGCCGTTTCCACCGAGTGCTTTCTGATCGCTTCGTGCAAGGCCTGCCTGTCTCCGCCCTTTTCCACGCAGTACATAAGGATGTTTTCCGTAGCGAGGAAGGGTAATTCTTCGTTAAGATGCTTTTCGGCAACGAGCGGATAGACCACGCCGTTCTGCACGATGTTGATATATAAGGATAAAACGGCGTCGACGGCCAAAAATGCTTCCGGTACGGAAATACGTCTGTTCGCCGAGTCGTCGAGCGTTCTTTCAAACCATTGCGAAGCGGCAGTAAACGCCGGATTGGTCAAATTCGAGATCACATAGCGGGATAAAGAAGCGATCCTTTCGCTCCGCATGGGATTCCGCTTATAAGCCATGGCCGAAGAACCGACCTGTCCGGACTCGAACGGTTCGTCAAACTCTTTTAAGTGAGAAAGCAAGCGGATATCGGAAGAGAACTTCGAGGCGCTCTGCGCGATGCCCGAAAGAACGGACAACACGAAGAAGTCCACCTTGCGTGAATAGGTTTGTCCGGATACGTCGTAAGTACTCTCAAAGCCCATTTTCTCGGCGATCTTCTTGTCCAGTTCGACTACTTTCTTTTTATCTCCCCCGAACAGCGTCAAAAAGCTGGCCGCCGTGCCGGTCGTACCTTTGCAACCGAGCAGGCGCAGGTTACTCAGTTGGAAATCGAGGTTGTTCAAATCGAACAAAAGGTCTTGCAACCACAAAGTGGCGCGCTTTCCGACGGTAGTCGGTTGCGCCGCCTGGAAGTGGGTGTAAGCGAGCGTCTTGACGCTCTTATTTCTTTCGGCAAAGTCGTATAACGATCTGATACAGGTAAGGAGCAACTTGCGGATGCGAAGCAGTCCCTCTTTCATAACGATGATATCGGTATTGTCGCCCACGTAACACGAGGTCGCCCCGAGGTGTACGATCGGCTTGGCCGTCGGGCACAATTCGCAATAGGTCTTGAGGTGCGCCATAACGTCGTGGCGGAGCGCCTTTTCGTAGGCCGCCGCCTTTTCGTAGTCGATATCGTACAAGTGCGCTTTCATCTCGGCGATCTGCTCGTCGGTGATGTCGAGACCCAGTTCTTTTTCGCTCTCGGCAAGAGCCACCCAAAGTTTTCTCCACGTGGAAAACTTTTTGTCGGCGGAAAAGATCCGTTTCATTTCGTCGCTCGCGTATCTTGTGTTCAAAGGATTCTCATAAAATTCCGTCATACCGTCTCCCGTATACCGTTATTATTTTTTCATAAGAAAAAACGACAAGTACATTATACACGAAGTCTTTTTCGTTTGTATCGTTTTAAAAGCACTTTTTTGACGAATATGAAAAAAATTTTTTTCGGATGGCATTTACAAGCCGTAACTCCGGTGTTACCATAAAAGAAGAACTGCTTTTACGTTCGTGGGACAAAACGAAGACCTGTCGCATTGTAATAACAGAACAAGAAAAGACGATCGTCTATTCAGGGAGGTTCATATGAAAAACAACAACGTAAAAAAAATATCTCTTATCTGTGTTTTGATCCTCTTAATCCTTATTTGTCTGCCCGCTTGCGAAATCATCAAGAACATTTTGCCGATAAAAGAAACTGAAAAGTTTCAGCCTTACGAAAAAACGTATTCTCTGAAAGAAGCTCAGCTTTTGGAAACGGCGGACTTCCGCTCGCTCAACTCCGTTAATTACTCGTCTATGACGAACTATTTGCCTATTTCCGAAGGATACCTTTCCGCGGTCAACGCCTTTTCCGAAACGATCTACCGGGCCATTCTCGCCGACGGGGTGTCGGATGGCTTTTCGTTCTCTCCTTTGGGTTTATACGAGATACTTTGTATCGCCGCGCTCGGCTCCGACGACGAGACCGCCCTTGCCGCTCTCGACGGACTCCTCGGTATGACCAAAGAAACGAGAAAGAACGATTTTATCAACGCTTACAAAAAAAATTTCTTTACAAATACGCAAGGTACTTTGCAGATGTATAACGCCGCTTTTCTGACAAGCGATTTTACACCGAACAGCAGCTACGTACAAGAACTGACCGACCACTATGTCGAGGCCTTTTCAATGAACTTTCGATCGGACGAAAGTATAAACAAATTGCTCTCTTGGATAGACGAAAAAACGGGCGAACGAAACTTTTTGAAAAAAGAAGACCTCGCGTTAAGAAACGACGTAATCGCCTATCTATTCTCCACGATCTACTTCGATAATAAGTGGTCGTCTGCGTTTGTGCTTACCAACACGTGCGAAGACACTTTTTACGGAAAAACAAATAAAACCGTAGCGTTTATGAAACACTCTTATTACGGCACGCTGCTTGATTACGGCGACTACGTTGAGTGCTACGATTATTACGCCAACGGTCTGCGTATAAAATATCTCGTTCCTAAAAACCTGACGGACAGCATTTACGAACTGACCAAAGGCAAGGATATCCTCTCTTGCGTTCCGGAAAGTCCCGAGCGAGAGAACCGTTACGTCATCAATCTGAGCGTGCCGAAGTTTTCTTCGGAATACGCTCTCGATCTGACGCAGACGTTAAGCAAAACAGGCTTATCTTGTCTTTTCGACAAAAACAGGCAGTCTTTCAATTATATGTTTTCCGACCTTCCGGCGCCGTTTTCTACTTATCTCACGTCGATAAAGCAAAAAAACAAAGTAACTTTTAACGAAGACGGGACGATCATAAAATCCACGACTTTCGCGCAGATCGGTGGTTTTAAAAGCGCCGCGCCCGCCACATACGACGTAAAACTGGATCAGCCTTTTATTTATGTGGTATACGACAAAAACGATCTGCCCCTCTACGTCGGTCACGTCGATATGCCGTAAAAATCCAACCGTAGGAAGAACGCCATGAAA
>CACXDF010000195.1 GCA_902766325.1 uncultured Eubacteriales bacterium
GCCGTCCGTACGGATGACTTGTCCCCAGGACATGATATCTTCGATGCCGTTATTCAGTTTTCTTTTCAGCGTCCAGTTGCCGTTCGTGCCTTCGCCGTCGCCCAGCGCGTACACAAGAGCGCGATTCCTGTATTTTACAATGGTGCCGCTGTCGCTTCCGCGTTGATTGAATCCGCCCAGGTTCGTCGTGCCTTGCAGACGAAGCACGCCTTGCGGAATGTTATGAACAAGTCCCGCGTCGCAAGTGCCGCTTATCGAGATCGTACCGGTGACGTCCAAAAAGGAGCCGCCCGTCCCCATATTCCCGATCAGTCCCGCATGAATGGTACCGGAAGCGGTGACCGAGATGCCGGAAACGGTAATATACGTCGGATTGTTTGTAATGACGCCTATCAGCCCGGCCGAAACGTTGCTATCGGAGAACGAGTTCGATACGGTCACAGCGACGTCCTCTATCGTGATAGTATCGGTCAAAGCGCTCGTTTGCAATCTGCCGCATACGCCGCCGCGTGAAGTGCCGCCCGTAAAACCGACGGAGTAGGACTCCGCGTTGCCGTCGAAAGTAAAGGAAGAGGCTGTATTGACAAAGTCGCCGAACACGCCGCCGGCGGGGCCGGAAGAACTCGTTACGGTAGGACTGCTCACAGCGAACGTGTCTTCTAACGTAAAGGTCGCGGCGGATGTGTTTTTATAATAGCCGAATATGCCGCCGGCGCCCGTTTTGCCGGAGATCGTCCCCGTGGCGACGTAATCGGTAATGCCGGCGTCGTACGCGATCGTTACGTCGTTTGCGTATCCTACGAGGCCGCCTGCGTACTTATTTGTTGATGTTACGCCGTTTACGCGCGTATTGTTGGATGAGTCGAACTGCAAAGTGGAGCCCGGTTTCATTTCTCCGATCAGGCTGCCCGCGTGTCCGTTCGACGACGTTACGGTTCTGTTCGCGCCGCTGCCCGCTGTGGTAACGTTAAGTACTGCGTCTGCGCCGAGCGTTCCGCAAATAAGACCGGTATTGCCTGTTCCGATCGCGGGAAGAGCGGTCGTATCGGTAAAAGAAACGGTCACTTCGCATTCGTTTGCGACGTCGCCGAATAAACCCGAATGGGAGGTGGCGGCAGGCATTTCCTGACTGCAAGGAAGAAGTTGTATTTGCCAGTTGGCAGCGTTCGTCCCTTTTACGACGTGGTTGGCAAAGAGCGCTCCGCTCGTAAGGACGCCGATCGCCGGCGTTTCGGCCGTGGCGTAACGTTCGATTTTGATCGTGCCCGCGCCCGTGATCGTCATGTCGGTGGATACGTAGTCGAAGAGGGGACAATTATATAGATAAAAGATATCCATACCGATGGAAGAAATGACCATTTCTCCGGCGAAAGGCTTAGTCGACGTGCCGAGACTGATATAGTTTCCGTCCGTGATGGCCGCGCCGCCGGTCAAAGAGAAGACCAGCTTGTCTTTTGCGTTACGATTACCTGCGGCGTATTGTTGAGAATAATCAAGAAACTGTTCCAAAGAGAAAAACTCGTACGTTTGCGCGTATTCGCCCGCGGCAAGTACGCTTTCGGAACTTCTTGGCAAAGAAGTTTTTCCCACGCCGTAAACGACGGTCAATAAGCATAAGCAAACGAACGCCGTCAGCAGTATATACAGTTTCTTTTTCGTTATTATTTTCTTGTTCCCTTTCATACGCACCTTATCTGAACGTGAACGTCACGACGGCGTTGTTCATATCGAGCCACGATTCGTCCGTGATGTTTACTCTGTTAAAAATAATATCGTATTTGCTTTCTACGTCCGAGTCCACCGGGATGGTAATGCTGTTACCGTCCTGCGTCGCTCCTTCGACAGCCAGCAGGTTTCGTAAAGAAACAAAATTAAGAGATACCTTCGTCGCGTCCCACCGGAATGTGAAAGACCCGCTACCCATACCGGATATCTGATAGTTGTACGCCGCATAGCTGTTCGGAGACGAGGACGTATCGTCGCTGAAAACGCCTTGCCAACTGTTATTGGCGCCTTGAGAACGCATTTCCGCTTTGAAAACGCCGCGAAGTACGGGTAGATCGTCTATGGATGGCGTTGCGATCATTTCTATATACAAATTCGGTTTGTTCTGCGCAAATCCGTCTCCGAAAACGAGAGTGTACGCGTCGGAAGAAGGTTGGTCGCCCGTTAACGTCCCGGAAAAAGTGTTGTCGCTGAGATGATTGCTGTTCAGCGTCACCGTAGCGGGCGCTCTGGTCAGTGTGATGGAATAACCGGTAAGGGAATTGGCCGTCATATAAGCCGCGTCGACGGGAACGTATTTTTCTTCCGTCGAGTCGTCGAACCGGACTAATCTTGCGACGAGAGTATAAGAGATGTTTTCTCCGAAAGGTAAGGTCTGTTTACCTTGTTGATAGTTACAGACGGTCACGACCGTGGTCGGCAAGGACATACGAACGGGATCGTAGGTGACGTATAAAGTCCTGACGTTGTCTTTGGTGGGTAGTTTTGCGAGCGCGTTGGAAGAAAAACGGTCTCCGGTCGCGTCGTAAGTCGCGATGGTACGCTGAGCGTGACGGCTGTTCGTGTACGCGGCATAGGTGATCGCCCCGATAGAAAGAGCTAACGCCAAAGCGACCGCTATAAGCGGTATTATGAATGCGGGAGATATTTTTATCGTGCGTTTATTATTTTTCATCATTCCTCTTTTTTATCACTGCGAGTAAGATTTCGCCGCGATACAAATGACGTCCGTTTCGCGGTCGTTTGCGTTCTTTCCGTTCATACGAACGCGAAGAATGTAGTAGCGTACGAAGTCCGTTCTTCTGTCGCCTACCTGAGAGGTCGTAGTTTGCCAATAGATGGGTACGGCGTACTTATTGACGTTCGTATAATTGTGGTACGTTTGCGAAAAGTATGTGTTTTCGGGATCGAGAATGCCGAGCTCTTTTCCGTCATCGGTTGTCTTGTTTAAAAAGGTGCCCGCAAGGGCTTCTCCGTCGATAGAATAGTAAAAGGCTTCCGGCGTGGCCGTGTGTGTCACGTAGCGGATGGAACCGGGCGTTTCGACCCGCGATTCGCTCGCCGGATATATTTCGTAAGAGAATTGGTTGTTTGTCGTGTGGGCGATTTGCAACTTGAAGTGACTGATGGCCTTTCCGTACACGCAAAAAACGTGATCCCAGTACTCTAAATTTTTGGTGGCGTCGATACCGTCGAAATAAAGGTAACGGATATCTTCGAAAGTTTCGTTTTCGATATCTCTGTGACCGGCGCCGACGTAAAGGGATTCCGGCGCGGAAATGGGCGCGTACGCGTCTAAATGCTTACGCATGGAGAACCAGGCGAGGACGGGAGCGGCGGCAATAAGCATGGCGGTCAGCAAAGCGATCGTCAGGATATTGGTCTTTTTCAACACGAAAGCGACTTTTCGCCAAAAACCTTTTTTCACGTTTTTCTCCTTGTTATAACGCTTTCATTTGCACGACGAGGCATACGGCGCCGTCGCCTATGGTCTGATCGCCGTCGTTGTACGCGTCGATCTTTTCTTCTTGTTTGTCGCTCGTCAAGCTGACGGCGAAAAAGTATTCTTCATGATCGGTAAGATAGTCGCCCAGTTCTTCCGGATATTTTTTCGTGTCGTAGGGGTCGGAAGAACGGATGTTGTCCGAAATGGCGTCGTAAGTGATAGGCCACTCCCAGTATAACGTAACTTTATAGCAGTCGGTTTTGCCGACCTCGTTACAGAGGGACTTCCCGAGAGAATCAAAGCTGAACTCACCGTCGTCGATGAGATCGTCGTATACGTAATGCTCGTGATCGGCGCCCGTCCTTTCTCCGAAAAAGAGGATGTGACCTTTGAGCATATTCAAAACGCTCGTTGAAGTAATGGCTACCATTTCGTTTTGTTCGAGGTCGTACTTATAGCCGCCGAGATTCAGAGAAAAACGAGCGGTTATGCCCGATCCGGCGATTCTCGGACGTATGTAAAAGGATAACGTACCGTAAGAGCCGGGCATTATGTAACGGTGATTTTCAAAAGAGTATTCGTTTACCAATTCGAATGCGATATCGGACGCCGTAGCGGTAGACGTCGCGCTGAGACTGTACCCGTTGGCGGCAAGGTGGTCTTTCAGTTCGTTTTCACCGGAAATATAGTCGTGACCGGTATCGTACGTCGTCGTCCGATCGATAAGAATATCGTACGTCTCCGCGGAAACAACGACCGACATTCCGGTAGAATGGACGGAACTGCTTTTTGCGAACCAAGCGTAAGAATAAAAAGTAAAAAAGAGCAAAAGAGCGCCGCTGAGGAGAATAAAAAGCAACCTCAGTATTAACATCTTTTTAACCGTTCCGTTTATCTTTTTTCCGAAAGATCTCATTATTCGTTCTCTTCTCCGCGTATATCGCCTACGACGCGTCGCGCGCCAATAAAAGATATACATAAATATTATTATAAATAATTATTTCATTTTGTAAAGCAAAACATGCTTGTTGCGGAAAAACAAACCGGAAAATATTTCCGAAAAAAGAAGGCCGCTGCTATCTCGGGCGTGCCGTATTGGATATTGATTTGCGTCGTAAAACAGGGTATAATAGCAGATAAAGAGACATTTCGTTTAAAAATCGGGAGTTACTATATGAAAAACGGAAAACAAAAAATAAGTAAGGGCAGAAAGATCGCCGCCTGCGTATTGCTTTTTATTTGCGCGGTGTTTATTCTTTATTGCGCCGCGGTGATGATCTATCGACTTGCGACGGTGACCGAAGCCAAACGCTTTTCCGCCGTGACTCGGTTTTTGGCTGAATTCGGTATAACGTGCTTGCTTTCCGTTCCCGCTGTCGATCTCGGATCCGGGCTTTTTACGTGGAAGAAAAACCGCGCGCTTAAAGCTGCCGGCATATCGCTCCGTTTTTTGTCGTGCGGCGTTTGCGCCGTGTTCGTCGCGCTTTGCGCGGCGGTCGTCGTGACGGGTATGATCGCCGATGATAAAAAGGTGAACGACGTCTGCGTACTCGGACTTGCCATTGACGGCGACGAGATGCATCCGGATCTTATCAACAGACTTGACAGGGCGGTCGAATACGGAGACGCCCATCCTGACGTTCGTTTTATTGCGACGGGCGGCAACAGCGACGACCCATATTATTCGGAGGCGGAACAGATGGCTCGATATCTGGAGACGAAAGGGATCAAAAAAGACGCCGGTAAACTCGTCACCGAAACGCGAGCGCGCACAACGGTAGAAAACTTTTTATATTCCGCCGAGATCGTCGACAAAAACGCCCCTTTAGGCGTGGTGACGAGTAACGTCCATATGTTCCGCGCGACAGGTATTGCAAAAAAACAGGGTTATACCGATATTGTTAAGATCCCCGCCCGTTCGGTGGCCGTTTTCTATCCGGAAAACGTCATGTGGGAAATGATCTGTTCTTTCTTCGAGATCCTCGGGGGAGAAATGGCGTTGTAAAAGTTTTTATTTGCGCTTGATCGCTTGTGAAATCCTATTTGCTACGGAGGGATTCTCGCTCATATTGCTACATAGCATTCTCGCAGTGACCCTCCGCCGGGGCGGTATGACGACGCACCGTTGCACGAAAATTGTCATTGCTATTATGAAGACATTGGGATACCGGACATTATTGTTGTACAATTAAAAGCGAAAAATACGGGAGAAAGTATTTCTTTTGTTTCGGGCTGGATGTCTTATCCCGACGGAAGGTTGGTTTTGGCAACGCCATATGGAGGAAAAAGAAAATGAAAGAACTTGACAGAGTAATGTTAATAAAAGACAGAGACGAATACAGAAAAGCGGGTGTTAAAGCCGGAGATAAAGGTATAATAATGGGCGCAGAACGATATGGAGGATATGTTCTCGTATATTTTGACGGAGAAATATATCAAGATGAAGACGGCGTCTATTGCACTACGGAAAAAGATGTCGGAGTACGGGTGGAAGATCTTGAAGTTATACCGGAAGAGTGAAAGCATTAAACCGGTTTGTTATTATGCCGTCGCGAAGTATTTGCGACGGCATATTTTATAAAAATCCCTATTGGTATTCGGCATTCAGCGCTGCTTTTTTTGCAAATGGCGGATGCGGAGGGCGCGACGCGTTAAACAAACGCCACGGTGCGGCGTTTGTAGCCAAAGCGGTGAAGCAAGCTATGCTTGCAAACCGGAGGGGCGAGGTACGAGCCGTGAACCCTTGGGTGAGAATTCCTCAAATAGGGCGGAGGGATTCTCGCTCATATTGCTACGCAATGTTCGCGCGATGATCCTCCTTTTGGGCGGTGCATCCGCCATCTAC
>CACXDF010000196.1 GCA_902766325.1 uncultured Eubacteriales bacterium
CTGCGAAGAGGACGGTTATACGACCTATACCGCCACGGCAGTAGATGAAAACGGCGTCGAATATACAGACGTCAAAGTTGTGACCGATGATGACGACGCGGCGCGCGGACACGACTACGGAGAGCCTGAATTCATATGGAGCGAATCAAATAACGGATTCGGCGCAGTAGCCGTATTTACTTGTTCGCGCTGCGATCATGAGGAAGTTGTAAACGCCGATATTTACTCTGTGGATAACTATGATTGCACGAATGGCGGCACGATCGTTTACTATGCCGGGACGACCTTTGAAGGCGTTGATTATCAGGATGAAAAAACAGTCGAAGTTCAGCCCGGCCACCACTATACCATGCCTGTCTTCCACTGGATCTACGACGGATCGACGTACGAAGTCGAGCTTTATTTGTTCTGCAACAAAAACGACGCCCATATCGGAGCGATACCGGCCGAACTGACGTCGACCGAAGAAAACGATTATACGATCTATACCGCTACGGCCACCTATAACGACGTCGAATACACCGAGCAAAAGAGAGTAAGAAACGAAACGACCGAAAAAGAATTGGTCGAAGGCGGCGTCTACCTTATCGGCGATACGATCGTCATAAACGACACAACGTACTTCAGAGACGACTATGCGGGCGCAAGCCTCTTCAACATGAGCGGCTCTACGAAGCTGGAAAGTATGCTACCGGCCGGATACGACGGCGGCAATACGTCTCTCTCGGAATCGGATTATAGCGATGTGCTCGATTACGACAGAATCACGTTCAATAACGAAACGTACGTACGTGTGAACGATGATGAATTGGGATCCATAAACGGCTTAGGCTATTATGAATCGAGCTTTGTCTTCGATAAATACGACGGCGAATATTCTCTCATCGGCGTGACCGTTGTCAGCGGCTCCGGCACTCAAAATGACCCGTACGTCCTGAATCCCGTTTACGGTATTACCGTAACGTTTAACGGAAACGACGGCGTATTCAACCACCACGACGGCAGTTCCATAACATATTATTATACCGCCCAAGAGGTGGAAGACGGCCTTTATATCGATCCTTGCGCCGACACGCCGGAAGCAAGCGGCAGGATCCTTCGCGGATGGGCAAAAGACAGAGACGGATTGATGATGTTCAACTTTGAAAATACGGCTGTTACCGAAGATATCGACCTGTACGCACAATGGTATTCGATATAAAAACTCAATCTGAAAAAAACAGAACGGATGACGATCGTCCGTTCTGTTTTTTTATACGACAACGAAAAAATTGCATCTTGAAAACGGCTCGTATATTTATTATAATTAAAATATAACGTTTCGATAATCTTATCGACCGCGAAATATAGGAGCACCCATGTTAAAAGCAAAAACAAACCTTCTGCAAAAAGCCTGCTTATTTTTGATCGAAAAACAGGTCGGCGACGAAAAACTCTGGGATAAGCTGACCGACCAATTCCGCAAGCGTCCGGACAAAACCGGCGAGTACCGCGGCGAATACTGGGGCAAGGTCATGCGCGGCGCCGCTTTGATCTACGAATACACCCAAAACGAAGAACTCTACTCCGTTCTCGAAAGAACGGTCGAAAAGATGCTCTCTTTATGCACGGAAGAAGGTATCACGAGCTATCGTGCCGGAGACGAATTCACGGGGTGGGATCTTTGGTGCAGAAAATACGTTGCGGTCGGGTTGGAATACTTTTTTTCCATCTGCAAATCGGAAGAATTAAAAACGGAAATATTACGCGTTTTAAAGACGCACCTTCTTGCCATCGCAAAGCACATCGGCAGCGAGCCGGGCAAAAAAAACATATACGACGCGAGCAACTATTGGGGCGGGCTGAACTCCTGTTCCATCCTCAAGGCGTACGTCGTCGCCTATGAACTGACGGGCGAAGAAAAGCTGCTTGACTTCGCGCGGTATATCGTCTCTACGGGCGGGTCGAAAGACTTCGACTTTATACAAGCGGCGAAAGACGACGTTCCTCTCTGCTCGTACACCTATCCCAAAGCATACGAAGCTACCTCTTTTTTTGAAGGATTGATCGAATACGGAAAGTTGACGGGCGACGAAGAAATTTTACGAGCCTGCAAAAATTACGGCAGGTCTCTTTTGAAAGAAGAATACACCGTCGTCGGCGGCGGCGCGTGTGCGTGCGAATGTTTTAATTACAGCGCTGTCAGTCAGACCTACCCCCGCGTACGGCCGGAACAGGAGACCTGCGTCACGGTGTCGTATATGCTCTATTTTAACGAAATGTACGATCTGACGGGCGAAAGCGTCTATCTGGACGCTATGGAAAGATCTTTCTTCAACGCATACCTCGGCGCGCTCAACGAGACGGCGCCGAAAAAAACGGTCCTTCCCATCGATTGGTATTCCCCTCTTGTCGGCGGAAAAAGAAACAACTTCGTCACGGCGGGAAGACAACGGTTTTCCGACGGTTCTTTTTACAGCTGTTGCACGGCGATCGGGCCTGCCGGCGCCGGTGTTTTCGCTCGCCGCTCGGTCGAAATAAGCGAAAACAACGTGCGATTCAATTTTTATGATAACAGGACCGTCCGCTTGGATGATTTTTCCATTTTGGAAAAAACGGACTATCCCGTAAACGGCGCTGTGCGGCTGAATTTTATCGGCGAAAAAAGAAAACTGACGCTGACTTTCCGCATCCCCTCTTGGTGCAAGGAGTATTCTTTGACGATCAACGGTAAAAACGCGGACGTTCTTAAAGAAAACGGCGTCCTTACGCTCACCGATGCGCTTGGCGGCGGCGATGAGGTCGCGCTGGACTTAAAAACGGAATACGGATGCGAATACAGAGCGTCAAGCAGGTTCCTCGGCGGGTTCTTGACCTTCCATAAGGGTCCCGTCGTCTATGCCGCCGATAAGCGGCATACAAGGATCTTACAACCTTTGCCGCTTATTTCCGAACACGAGCCGAAATTCGATTTTATTTACGAACCGCAAAAATCAAGCGACTGCATCGACTCGGTCGTCGTGCGATACAAAAACGCGGAGCTGAAGCTGATCGACTACGCCTCGGCAGGAGATACTTATGATCTTGATTCTTCTTTAAACGTCTTCGTTCCGTATCGGACGAGGCGCATCGACAACGTGATCGCCTGCTTTTTCGACAGAAGGCACAGGATCATTTAAACGCATTGACCAAACATCCGCTCAGGATCATTATTTCGGGGGAACAAAATGAACGAAGAGGAAAAAATCGTCGAACAGAACGAGGCGGCGCCGATATCGACGGAAAAGGCCGGCGAAGCGGCGGAACAATTCAGTTTCGACAGCTTAAAGCCGACAATAAAGCCGATCTGGAAGATACTGTTTCTCGTCTTTTTACTGGGCTGTATCGCAGTCAGTCTCTATTTCAGTTTTAACGCGCTTTCTCTCGATATGTACGAGTATTCCGAAACGGACGACGGGTGGCAACTGACCGGTTTTCATACCGACTCTTCGGAAGAAAACAAAGTCGTCCGTATCGATTACGTTATGGAAAAGCACGGCGTCGGTTGGGAAAAGAACGAAAACAAACCGATCTCGTCGATAAAAAAGTACGCTTTTTGTTGCGACAACGACGTGGAGATCATTCATATCGGAAAGACAGTCACGAACATCGAAGAACTGGCTTTCTATTCCTGCAAAAATCTGCAAGCTATCTTAGTCGACCCGGAAAACCCATCTTACCTTTCCGAAAACGGCATTCTTTATAACAAAGACAAAACGGAACTGATCCTCTTTCCCATTTCTTACGTCGACTATGCAAAAAACACTCTTGCGCAAACGACGGGAGAAGAAAAGACGATGAGATACGCCCTACCTTCTTCCGTAGAGCGGATCGGAGCACTCGGATTTGCGTACGCTAAGGGCCTTACCGAAATCGACCTTCCGCAAAACTTGAAAACCTTAGGCACGCTCGCCTTTTTCAGGTGCGAGTCGCTCGGCAAGATCAGTCTGCCGAAAGGTCTGACGACGATCGGTTCGGACGCCTTTTCGTATTGTAAAAAACTGACCTATATGTATATCCCCGCATCCGTTACCGAAATCGGACATCATGCTTTTTACGAATGCACCGGCCTTACCGAGATCGACGCGGAACGGAGCGAAGAACAATTTAAGAGGATCGAACTCGGCGACTATTGGGAAAACGTCGATTTGCTGAAAAGCATTACCATTCGTTACGACAGACCGGAGGCGAGCAAATGAAAAACGGAAAGAGCTTAAAAACGTTTGCAAAAAACCTCAAAACGGAACTGACGACCTACTGGAACATCCCCGCAAAGGGCAAGTACGTACCCTATAAAGAGTACTTTCAGGTATTCGGCGGGATCTGCTTCAACTACGCCATGCGTACGCCCATCAATATGATCTCGTTCGCGGCGAGTTGTTACTTGATAATGTATCATTACAATATCAATTATCTGACGTTTTCCGTCGTCGCCCTTATCGGCGCGCCGCTTGGGTACCTATGGTCCTTTATGTCCTGGATGATCGCCGATAATCTCGGATTCTTTCCTAAAAAAACGGAAAGAAAATTCTTTATCATCTACGGCGCGGCCATCGCGATCGGCCTTGTATTTTTAAGCGTCAATCTCTCGCCGCTGATACCCGCCGGATCAAAACTGGCGCACACCATCAATAACTTATCCGGCATCAACACGAAGACCGTCTTTAAGATCATCGGCGTACAGCTTTTTACCAGCGCTTTCGGCGGGGTAAGAAATATCTTTTGGCGAAAAAAACTGGTGCCGAAAGTGGGGAGATATAAGTACGCTCTGTATAGTAGCGTTTGGCAAAAAGCCATTTTGTTCGTCCTGATCGGATGGCTGCCGATCTATAATATCTCCGATATGTCCGAGCGGGTATGGATCATTTATCTCCTCATTTCCATGTTCGGATTGTACGACTGCGGAAACCACCTTGAGACCTGCGCCAATTATATCAGTCCCAACCCGGAAGAACGCATGCTCGTGCGCACCTGGCCGAGGCAACTCGGACACATCTTCAATTCCATTCTTGAATTCGTCGTGCCCGTCGTCATCGCCCTCTTCCCCAATAAGTTCGCCGATATCAATATCTACCGGTTTCTGCTCCCCGGTATCTTTATTCTCTGCGCCGTCTTGACCATGGTCTTCGCGCCGAAGATCAAAGAGCGGATACCGCAACCGCCCATTGAAAAGAAAGTTCAGATCGGGTTTTGGGACGGTATTTTCGGCGTTATGCGAAATAAATACCATTGGATCGATACCATATCGGGACTCATCGACAGCTTAGGCAACGGTATGCTGGATCTGGGCATCATTATCATGCTGTATACCTTGCGCGCCGACGGCGTCGTATACAGCGTTATCATTACCGTCTTTTCTCTCGCCGGCTCCATCCCGACCTTCGTCGCGCCGTACTTTATCAAGCGCTTCAGCTATAAACATATACGTATATTCGGTCAGGTTTCACGCGGGATCGTCCGCTCCTGCTTCGTACTCGCCATCTACTTTTCCGGCACCAATTACGTCTTACTGAGCGCGTTATTCATCGTACTGAGAATGGCCGATAACTTCTTCGCGGCGGTGCCCGACGTTGCCGGCAGCGATATGGCTTGCCGACTTTTGGATTACCAAATGTACATATCCGGGGAACGATTGGAAAACTTTAAGGGTATCTTTTCCATTCTTACCAGTCCCGTCACAACTCTAGTCGGATTGATTATTCCCATTCTGCTTCTTAAAAACGGATACAACTCGAACTGGGACGTGCTCTTTATCGACTCGGCAAGGTTCAATATCATTTCCATCCCCATCATTATCGACACCGTAGGACACTTTTTGATGGTCATCCCTTATCTGTTCTGGGATTATGACGATAAAAAGCACGCCGTCGTTATGGAAGAGCTGAAACGACGCGCGCGCATCATGGGCGGCGAAGACTTCGACGCTGAAACGGAAAAAATGCGCGAACAAAAAATGCCGATCGAAGAAACAGCGGCAACGGAGGCGAACTCATGAGATACTTTATTATAGGCACCGATTGGAGCAGCGATTGCGACGACGTTATGGCGATGCGTATCGCTTGTCGCGCGCATAAACTGCACGAGATCACTTTACTCGGCGTCAATATCGACGACAATACCGAAAACGCCGTACGTTCTCTTAGCGCCTTTATGAAAACCGAAGGATGCGCAGACGTACCCATCGGTTTCGACCGTAAAGCAAAACGAGTCTGTCACAACTCGAAATACCAAAGTCGGATGTGTCTTTTACCTTCTTCTCTGAAAAGTAACGACGAAGCGGAAAAATCGGTCTCTTTTTTGCGCAGGCTGATCGCGTCCGCCCCGGAAAGGGTCGAAATTGCGGAAATAGGATATACCCAATCTCTCGCCGCCCTGCTTCGTTCTTCTCCCGACGATTTTTCCCCCTTACGCGGATACGATCTTGTGAAAGAAAAAGTCTCTAAACTATGGATCATGGCGGGCAAGTGGGATGAATGCGGCGGGAGAGAACATAACTTCGTCGGCACGCGCGCAACGAAAAAAGGCGGCGCTTATATCTGCAAAAAATGGCCTACGCCCGTTACCTTTTTGGGCTGGGAAGTGGCAAAAGACGTATACGTAGGCGGAAACTTATCCGAAACGGACGTCGTAGGGGCGGCCATCCGCGACTACGGGTGCGACCCGACCGAAGGGCGGAACGCCTGGGATCCGATGCTTGTCGTCCTCTCGCTTATCGGCGACGAAGAAGCGGCAGGATACTCTTTCGTGCAAGGCAAAGCGCGTCTATGCCCGCTTACCGGTAAAAATTATTTTAAACCGGGCGAAGGCGATCATAAATACGTCGTCAAGAATAAACCCAACGACTTTTACGTCGATCTTATCAACGGTCTGTTATGCTAACGTCGAATCATTACCCGGACGCATCGCACTCTTCATAAAAAACTTTATTTAAAAAAAACGCTACCGTAATGGCAGCGTTTTTATCGTGCTTTTGTTCCGCTTATTGTTGTTGCGCGTTCCATGCGACGGGAGCGGCGAAGGTCCCGGTATGGTAGCCGATAACAAGACGGACCATCATGTCGTTCAGTTTTTCCACGACGGCCTGTTGGATATTGGGATCGTAATGAGCGCCGCCTATGCCGGAATGATCGGTCACGTAAATAAAAGTCCCGCCGGTAAAAAGAGCGCCTTGACGGCCGATATATTCGCATAAAATATCGGCGCCGCTACAAAGAACGGGACAATAACGTATCCCCTTTTCCGCGGCGATCTCCGCGGCCTGTCCGCAACGGATCCTGTTTTCTTCTTCCGAGTGCGACGGCGCGTCGAAGACGTGAAATATGATTTTTGTGGAGTTCTCTTCTCCCCAGTCTTTACTTGCGGCCATCAGTAACGCTTCGTCCAGCGCTTCCGGCAAGTCGCCGCCGCCCGAAGCGCATTGCGTCGCAAGCGCTTTCTTTTGCATAATAAGATTATCCGGATCGGTCACGTCTTTGAATTCAACGTAATTTAATTTTTCCGTATCGCAATCGTCGCGGTAGAACAGGAATGCGAGATCGATACGCGTTTGATCGTCGTTACTTGCGATCCTACCGATCACGTCGGTTAGTTCTGCGGCGAGATAATCGAGTTCGTCGCCCATAGAACCCGTTACGTCGATTACGAACATCAGTTTAATGACGTTTGCTTTCGATATCGCCGTACTGAGATCGGCCGTCAGATCTCTGTCCTGCGCGGTAAAGGCGACTTCCGTTTCGGCCTCGCCGCTCTTGACTTTGATCGTGCCATCGTTCTCCGGCGGGAAAAGATAGGCGACGCCGTTTGCATTGGTAACGGCTTTATATTCTTTTTGATCGGCGCCGAAAAAAGCAACTTGCGCGCCGCAGACGAAATTATCTCCGTTTTTGACGGTCACTTTCAC
>CACXDF010000197.1 GCA_902766325.1 uncultured Eubacteriales bacterium
AGCGACTCGACACGGACGCCCTTTTCGCGGAGGGTCTTTCCTCCGTCCTGGAACGCCTTTTCGATGACAATGCCGCATCCGACGAGGGTGGCGCCGGCTTGACTTATCAGATCGATCAAACCGTTTAACGCTTCTCCCGTGGCTAAAAAGTCGTCGACGACGAGAACTCTGTCGTCCGCCGACAAATACTCCTTAGAAACAGAAATGTCATATACTTTTCCGTGCGTATATGACATTACTTTGCTTGTATAAACTTGGGTAGACTGATTTGTGGTGTGGCTTTTTTTCGCGAAGAGCAGGGGCACTCCTATTTCGTACGCGGTAAAACAGGCTACCGCTATGCCGGATGCTTCTATCGTGAGAACCTTGGTGATATTCTCTCCCGAAAAGAGCCCGGCGAACTCCTTCCCGATCTCGTGCATGAGACCGGTATCGATCAGGTGGTTCAGAAAATTATCGACTTTCAGAATATTCCCGGGAAAAACTTTGCCTTCCTTAAGAATTTTTTCTTTCAGTAATTCCATGCCGTTTCCTTTTCGTGAAAAAGTATACTTCAAGTATAAGAAATGAAATTTTCGTTGTCAAACGAATAAAGCTAAATTTATTCTTAATTTTACTCTTTTTTTACGAGCAAAATAAAAACGCCTTTCCGTGAGCCTTTTTCGGGTCTTTTTCTCGGACGAAAACGGTACTATACGCGCGCACGCATAAACACTAATTAATTGCGAACGCGCGTATTCGAGCTCTCTCTTTTAATAAAATATCTTTCCGAAAAAGCCCTCTTTGTGGCGAAGGCCTTCCGGCTTGACGTACACGTGCGAAAAAGAGCCTTTCCCTTCTTCGTCTACGGTAACGGCGGAACCGCCGCTCATATATTCGCGCCAAGAGCACTCGTCGGCGCACTTCATGCCGTAACTTAAGCGGACGCCTTTATAGAGAGCGGAAAAATTATTTTCGTGGTCGTGACCTACGACGACGTTTTTCGTGCTGCCCTCTTCCAAAATAGCGTCGAACATCCCGGTAGATACCGCTCCGGAACAAATAACCTCGTTAACTTCGCCCATGCCGACAGTCGGATCGAAACCGCTGTTTGCCCACTCGAAATAGGCGTCGCAATATTCGCGCAAAGGAATGTGCGTATACATAGAGGACTCCGGTTTTACGCCGCCGTTTGATTTCGTGATGCCGGCAAGAAGCCACTTATAATAGTCGATCTGCTCATAGGAGAGCGACCCCCAGTCCCCGCCAACCTGCGTTTCTCCCGCGTGCGGGCCTTCCGTGATCCTCTCGGCATAGTAGGCGGGCATATTTTTTTTCATATCCTCGTCGGCTTTCAGATAGACGATCTTCTTTTCGTCGTAATCGATCTGCCAAGTGCCCGAATCGAACAAAAACAGCGAATGGATGATCTTTCCGTTCCGCACAACGTTGATCGCATAGTTGCCTACTCCCGTAACGGTACGCGGCCCGGGACGGAAAAGACAATGCTTGCCTTTTTCCAAGATATTACTAAGGTACGCGATATCGGCGTTTCCTTCGCAGTCGTGATTGCCGAACACCGGCGCCCACGGAATACCGAAACCGTCCATAATCGTCACGAGCCGTCTGTAGCACTGGCGAGAATATCCCCAACAGTTATCTCCGAGAAGAACGATCAGGTCGGGCTTTGCCTTTTCGATCGCGCCTTTGATCGTATTATAGATCACTCTGTTTTTATCGAGGCGGAAGCGGTCGTGCACCTGAATATCGGCAAGCGTAAGGATAACGAAATCTTTTTTGTTCGGATTCGCGTCGATGCGTACGGCGTCTTTTTCCGGATCAAACTTATCTTTCGGCGACCAAAAGCTTCCGGACGGTACGCCGCGCTTATAGGACAAACGGATATCCCATATCAAATAAAAATAAAACGCGCAGAATAAAGCGACGAAAACCGCGCCCAATACGGCAAACAGCGGAGCGGCGATATAAAGAGGCACCGTAACGGCCGAAAAGATACTACGCGTTCCCATTTTTCGCCTCCTCTTCTTCGATCATCGTCCACTTTTCGTCTTCTTCTTTCTCAAGCTCGTGGTAGTACCACATCATTTTGTCATAGTGGCGCTTCCCTTCGAGCGGAACGCAAACGTTTTCGTAACGGATCCCGCGGCCGTCCTTGTCGATAGTCAGCGTAGAACCGCCGTTCAGAGTCTCGGCAAAAGCGGTACATTCGTCTCCGCATTTGACGGCGTAACTCAACCTCACTCCCTTATACAACACGGACAGGTCGTTTTCGTGTTCGTGTCCGACGATGATATTTTTTGTGCTGCCCTCTTCCAGAACGGCGTCGAATAATCCTGTGGAAACGGGCGCGGAGCCTATCTTGACGTTCATTTCGCCAAAGCCTTTTTCCGGATCGCATCCGCCGTTTATCCACTCGAAATAGGCGTCGTTGAATTCATACGGCGCGACGTGGCAAAAAATCGTCGATTCGGGCTTGACTCCGCCGTTCTCTTCGGCGATTCCGGCAAGGAGCCACTTATAATACTGTATTTGATCGTACGAAAAAGCCCCCCAGTCTTCGCCTATGCGGATCTCGCCTTTATGTTCGCCCTCGTGGATCCTCGTCTTATAGAAAGCGGGCGATTTATCTTTCAGTTCGGAAGCCTTGACGTAGCGAACTTTACTTTCGTCGTACGAAAAAGCGCCGCTTCCCGTATCGAAGAAAAAGAGGGTATGGACGATCTTTCCGTCCTGTTCGATATTGACGGCGTAATTCCCCTCGCCGAATAAATTTCGCGGGCCTTTACGAAATAAGCAATGCGCCCCTTTCATAAAGATATCTCCGAGCGCGGCGAGGTCGGCGTTCCCCTCGAAGTCGTGATTGCCGAATACCGGCGCCCACGGCAACCCTATCTCTTCCATAATTTTCGTGATTTTTTCGCAACACTGGCGGGAATAATAAAAGGCGTTGTCTCCGAGCAGAACGATCATATCCGGTTCAGTCTTTTTCACTGCGTTTTTGATCGTATTATATATTACGTATTTTTTGCCTAAACGAAACGGCTCCCACACCTGAATATCGGGGAAAGCCAAAATAACAAAGTCCTTATTCGGATCTTTTCGGACGGTCGTGACGTCTTTTTTCGGATCGAACCTGTCTTTCGGCGACCAAAGCCGCGGCGACTGCTTGCCGAACGAAAATTTCAGATCCCGGAACCGCTTTTTAAAGTAGATCGCCTCCGCCAGCACCAATCCGATAGCGACCGAAAGAGCGACGCTCACCGTAAGCGTGACCGCGAGCGAAACGCCTCCCGCGCAAATCAAAAAAATCATTTCTACCTCTTGAAATAAAAACTAAATACAATTATAAAATAGGCGCATCTCAAAGTCAATATGCCCTTTACGCCGTAATTGAATCTTGTTAATAATTTATCGGTATGTTATAATCAAGAAAAATCCCCTCGGAGGACGAGAGATGTTCACTTATTTCCATTGCTATTTGCCCGAAACGTGGGAAGCGCAAGTCAAGGCCGGGCTCGTTACGAAAAAAACGGGCGGCGTACGACACGTGATGACCATACGGATCGACGAAGATAAAAAATTCAACGAGATAGCCAAAAAGGACGGAGAATTGTACAAAACGATCGTCGAAAACGGATATCCTTTTTATATCGACCGTCTGCAAGGGGGCGACTATATCAATCCGTACGAATACGATATGGAATTGGTGGACGAATATAAAAAGTTGCTCGGCGATAAGTTCTTCGGTTTTCAGATGCACGAGTGGCTGAGTAACTACAAAAACGATCTGGATTGCTTAAAAAGAGTGCCCGATGATAAGTGGACGGCCGAAGAGATCGAAAAGGACGTCTTTCGGCGCAATCCTTTCCCCTTCCTTAATCTTTCGTTCATGACGGCGAAAGAAATGGAAGAATTCCGTCCGAAAACGATAGAAGAATTTTTATCGACAGGCGAAAAGATCTATGCGCGGCGGCAAAAGCAAACGGGGGGCGAACTGACCTCCTGCGACAGTTACTTTTTGACCTATCCTTTGGAGATCAAGCACGGCACGAAGCGAATTATGCCGGAAATCGGGCATCAAACGCCCAACACGCGCATTCAGCTCGCTTACGCGCGCGGTATGGCCAAGGCGCACGGCATAAAATACGGCGCTTACTACGAAAGTTGGGGCGGACATCCTTTTTCCGTCTGCTGCTATCAAAAAGACGGCCTGAACGAATGGGGCATCAAGCAAGCGGCAGACTTTCCTTTCGAGATGAAAGGATCGAGCGGCGGCAGCTCTCGCTCCCTGCAAAAACGAATGCACCTCTACGCCTATATGGCGGGCGCGACTTTCATGTCCGAAGAATGGGGTATGTGCAACACCTTTTACGATTGGGAAAAGTTCGAGTTATCCCCCTACGGAAAGACAAAACTCGACTTTATCAAGTTTGCGGAAAAGTATTCCGACGTCGGTCTGCCGGTGACTCCCGTCGCCGTCGTCGTGCCCAAAGATTTCATCGTCGAACCGGCCAACTTCCGCAAAAACTATCATATCGGCTTTACTGTGAGCGGAACCCTCGCCAAAAAGGTCAACGTCGTCCATGCCGGCCTGAAAAAGATCTTTGCCGCCACCTCGCCGATGTTCGGACGGGAAAACGGATCGCTCCGCAACTGTAAGACTTACGACTGTATCGACGTTATCACCGAAGAAGAAGCCGCCACCTCGCCGTACGAAGTCTTCGTCGATCTGACCTCGAACCCCG
>CACXDF010000198.1 GCA_902766325.1 uncultured Eubacteriales bacterium
GCGCTGTCCGGCGTCCAGTCGTTCAAAAGATAAACGTAAGTAGCGGAAGCGGCCGAAGAAGAACGCCAATATAACGTAGACCAAACGGCATAGCCGTTCAGATCGGAAAGTACTTTGTTATATGTCCTCGTCGTTTCGCCGCTCACCGGCAAAGCCTCCGGTAAGTTCGCGTCTATCGACGAAAGAATATATATGGATCGCGCCGACCGGAAAAGCCCTCCGCACGTATCGTAAAGGCGTTCCGTCCGTATCCTATCCGCCGTTTGCGCGTTGGAAACGTAAACGGTCTCGAGCGAATCGCACCCGGCGAAGGCGTTTTCGCCTATCGAGATCACAGAACCCGGCATTTTAAAATACAACATAGACGAACAACCGTTAAAGGCGTTCCGTGGAATAACGAGCGGCCCCTCTTCCATCGTAATGCCGACGAGAGAAGAACACCCGTAATAACTGCCGGGCAAGATAATGGTATCGGGCAAAACGATAAAGGTCGCGTTGTCTTCTTCAAACGTTACGCCCGTACCGAAAACGGGTTTGCCGCCCAACTCCGACGGAACGACGACGTCGTTTTCGCCGAAATAGTCCGTAACGACCGCGCCGTCGTCGTACGCGACGTAAGCATAGTCGTCCGAACGGAAGTTTCCGACGCCGAACCGGACTTCTTTGTCGTTATCTTTATAATCGGACGCCCAACCCTTTCCCGCTTTTGCGGTCTCCGAAGAAATATCTGCGTTTTCGCATCCGACGAACGCGCCCGAACCTATAGAAAGAACGGTCGCGGGCAGAACGATCGAAACCATACTCTTTCCGCCTCTGAAAGCATTAAGTCCGATATTTTCGAGTAAAGGCGTGCCCGAAAAGACAACGTCGGTTATCTTCGGCAGTTCGGATTCCAGAACGGAAGAATAGAAAAGATTATTCGGCAAAGCGGTGACTTGCCGTCCGAAAATAACGCTTATTCCCTCTCCGGAAATACCGCCGTGACGGAAGACGTCGTTACCGGTAGACATATCGGCAAGAAGTCTCGCGTTATATTCGATCCTTTCCAAATGCAATAATCCGTCGAAGGCACCGACGCCGACGGAAGATAATTCCGTTCCGATGAAGAGATCGGTCGCTTTTTCGCATCCCGAAAAAGCGGAAGCGCCGACGGTCAAAAGGCCGTTCGGTAAAGCGATCTCTTCCAATTCCGTATTGCCGGAAAACGCTTCGTTCCCGATAGAAAGAACGCCGGAAGAGAAGGTAAAGTTTTTCAAAGCATTGGCCTTAAAGAATGCTTTCGCACCGATAAACGTAAGGCTTTCCGGACAAACGAATTCTTCGCCCGCATAGCCGGAGAAAGCCCCCTCTTCTATTCTCTGCACGGTGTCGGGCAAACGAACGCTTTCTAACCGAGAAGAGGCGAAGGTATATCCGTTGACGCTCGAAAAAGCAGCGAGCGCGCCGAAATCGACGCTACGGACGGCAGAACCCGCGAACGCGGAAGAACCGACGTATCGTATCGGCCCGGTAAAGGCGATCAAAGTCAAAGAAGTCGTTCCGTTAAAGGCGCTGTCGCCGATCACGCTCAGATTACTGCCCGCAAAGAACGAAACGCGGGTCAACGCGGCGCAACCGTCGAACGCGGAACCGCCGATCGTTTCTACCGAGCTGGGCACCGAAATAGCAACCACGCCGCTTTCTTTAAACGCATTGTCGCCGATGGTATGGCACTTGCTGCCGCTCTCGAATACGACGGTCTCTACGGTCGAGCGTGAGAATGCGGCGTTTCCGATCTCCTCAACGGAAGACGGGATTACCACGTAACTGAGATCGACGTCGAAGAAAGCACTGCCGCCGATAGCCGTGACTACGTATTCCTTGCCATCTCTTATTATCGACTCGGGCAAATAAACGTACCGATCGAACACGTTGCCGCCGAGTCCGACGATGGTCGCCGTGCGGTTTTGTTCGTCGAATTCGAATTCAAAATCCATCTGAGACGGCTTGCAGAATACGTTGGCAACGACCGTATCCAGCCTTTCGTAAAGCGGAACGGAGAAGAATGTTATTGCTTTATTCCCGGTCAATTCGTTGACCTTTTCGGCAAACATACGGGCAGGGAATGCTTCGTTATCGCTGTAAACAACGACGGAAGCGATCGAGCCGCAACCGGTAAGATAGGTATCGACGTCGATCGAGCCGACGCTTGTCGCCACGTTAACGACGGAAAGTCCAACCGGTATCTGCTCGCCCGTATAATAAGAAACCGATTCTTCACCGACGGTGATCTCCGTCAAAGAAGTACAATTTTTATAGACGTTTTCGCCGATAAACTCTATGTTTTCGGCGCGGATATTACCTAATTTAACACAATTTTCGAAAGCGTTGTTTCCGAGATAAGAAAGATCGTCGAAAGATACGTTATCAAGTTCCAGCAAACGACAATCTTTAAAAGCGAACGCACCGATCTTTTCCACGTGGTCGTGCATACGAAGAGATCCCAGCTTTTCGCAACCGTAATACGCATAGTCGCCGATCTCCGTAATCGCGGAGGGCAAATTGGTATTGGCGAGCGACAAGCACCCGCTGAATATCTCCGTCCAGTCGCCGTCGGTCACCGTTTCCGGGAACAAGACGTATCTTAAGGAGGAACAATTTTTAAATGCTTTTTGTCCGACGGAAGTAAGAACGGTCCCCGCCGTATCGATCTGGCAGGAATTGAGCGAAGAGCAGCCCTCGAACGCGCTTTCTCCGATCGAAGAGACGGAAGAAGGAATAACGATATGCTGCAAAGAGGAACACCCGTAAAACGCTCTGCTGCCGATAGCCGTTACGTTCTGCATAGTCGCGGTCATGACGGTGGATAGGCCGTTGAATTGGTCGTCGATCAGCGCGCAATTACCGACGAATACGCGCACGAAGGTGGTCGGAACGGTCGTTCCGAACAAGCGGGACGCAGTAACGCCGGCATTGAGCGTAAGCGACTTGAAAGAAGCGTTTCCGTCGAGCATTCCTTCTCCTACGAACTCGCTTTCTTCCGTTATGAATACGACGGACGCGGGGAGCGCCAATTCCGATAAATCGCAATTACGGAAGGCGTGATCGCCCACCGAAACAACGCCGTTATTCAGCGTCGCGGTCTTCATCAAAGAACAACCGTCGAAAGCCGATTCTCCGATATCGAGCAAAGCGGCGGGAGCCGCGAAAGACGTAAAGGCGCAATCGCGGAAAGCCCGATCTCCGATCTCGGTCAAGCCCGGAGCAAACGCGAACGAGGAAAGGACGTTACATCCGTCGAACGCGCTTTCCGAAACAACGGTAATACCGGCAAGTCCGACAGCGTCTTCCAAAGCGACGCACCCGGCAAACGCATTAACGCCGATCGTCCCGACGGTATCCGACACAGAGAGATAAGTAAGGGAAGTCACGTTCCGGAACGCGCCCTCGCCTATCGTCGAAAATCCCTCTCCGATATAAAGATCGGAAACGGAAGTCCCGACCAAAGAAGAAGCCGAAAAACCGTTTTCGGTATCCGCAAACAAGGTATCGTCCCGTTGACTGTTATCGATCCTGAGCGTATGTAACGAAGCGGGAATACCGCTCGAGAAAAGAAGATCGACGTCGATATCTTCGCAAACGGTCAGGTCATACAAGCTCGAGCAACCGTCGAGGACGGTAGCGCCGAGCCCGCGGGCAGAAGTGGAAACGTATTTTTTGAAAGCAAAAGCCGTAAGCGCGGTACATCCGGCAAACGCATTATCACCGACGCGCGCGATGGTATCGCTGAGCGTGATCCTTTGCAAAACGGCGTTACCGGCGAAAGCGTAAGGCGCGATCACGGAATAAGAACGGAATTTATCGGCGGAAATCTCGTAATACGTCGCCTTTCTGCAATATTCTTCCGAGATACCGAGGACGACCTTACCGAGTCCGATAACTCCCGAATACGTGTTATACCAGGGCGTTCCGGAAAAAGCGTCCCGCCCGACCTCGCCGAGCATCCCGTGAACGTCCATCGTTACGGAACGAAGAGAAACGATACCGTAAAAAGCATACTCGCCGATCTTTTCCAATCCGACGGGCAGGTCTATTGCGGTCAGATCGTTACGACTGTAAAAAGCATAGGAGCCTATTTCCGTCAACGAATCCGGCAAAGACACGTTAAAAGGCGTGGTCGACGGCAGATAATGTTCCAATCTGAAAGCATAAGAAGATATCTTTTTGACGTTTCCGGAAAAACCGACGTTTTTGACCGTATAACAATCGTACAGCGCGTCCTCGATCACTTCTCCCGTTTGCATGGGAATAACAAGCACGTTAAAAAGCGTTTTCGGAACGTAATAGGTCGAGCCGTCGACCGTCACGGCATAAAAGGCGTTTTCTTCTTCCGTCGCCGGAGCGACCTTACCGAAAAGAACGGGCGTCTTATAACTGCCGAAAACGGTGACCGACGTGAGCGAAGAGCATCCGCGGAACGGTGACTCGCCTATTTCTCTCATCTTTTCGGACATAAATCCGAAGAATTTTTTACAATTATCGAACGCAAAGCTACCGACGCGCTCCACGGAAGACGGATCGGCAAACGTGATCGCCGCGTTCGTCATGCCGGAAAAAGCCCTTTCTTCAATTGTTTTGATCCCCGAAGGCAACGCAAGCGCGTTTACGGCGCCGCACCCCGCGAACGAAAACCGTTCGGCCTTGTCGAGAGCGCTGTTCTCCAACCCCGTGACCGTATTGAGAGAAGAACAACCGTAAAAGGCGTAACCGCCGATGCGGGAAGTCCTGTCCGAAAAGCCGAATCCTCTTAAAGAAGAGCAACCGCGGAAAGCGGAGTCTCCGTACGTGCGGACGTAATTGCCGTCCGGGAAAAGAACGGTAACGAGCGAAGAGCAACCGTAAAAAGCCGAGTCGCCCACTTCCGTCACAGTCGCGGGAATGCTGACGGAACGAACGGAAGAATTTTTGAATGCGGAAGCGGAAATCCCGGTTACGTAGGCCGTGTCCTCTCCCGTCGAATACTTCATGGGAATGTAAACTTCGGTCGAGCTGCCGTTATAACCGACGACCTTTCCGTCCACGATCATCACGCCGTCGGTCGCGCGCGTGCCGATCCACTTGGCGTACAATGTGACGTTATGCGTGAACAGGCAAGGAAAAGATGCCTGTTCTTTCATTTCTTCGTCGAGATACCAGGCGTAAAACTCATAATCGTCCAAAGACGCGGCGAGCGGACGCACGGCGGAAACAGTCTGTCCGATATCGAACGAGACGTAAGAATTCTTATCCGTAAAAGTATCGACGAGCGAAACGGTGATATAGGGATAAGCCACGACGGAAAAACTGTTTTCCACGTTGCTGAAATCGGGAGTGGTCAGGATATCACCCGTAGGGGTGGAGATGATCTTCATCCATTTGACGGAATAACCGTCTTGCGCGGGCGGTAAAGGCAACTCGCCGACGAGTTTTCCGTTTTCTGCCGACATGGACGCAAAAAAGTCGCGCGTGCGCGTATAATAAGTGACTCCGTCGCGGAAAGTCGTATCCTCCGTAAGAACGTAGTCGTCCGTCAAAACGTAGTAGGTATTCGGTTCGATCGCATTACCCGCCTTTACCGGCGCGACGGTATACGTGAATGAATTTTTATAGAACGTGACCGAAACGGCAAGCCTCGTATACACGGCGTCGACGATCGTATCCGCGTTCAGAGAAGAAAAGTCCGATTGCGAAATGCTCCACTCCCCCGAATAGCCGGCTTTTTCCGGAACGGCGGGAATACTCGAGATCGATTTGCCCGCGGCTACGGTACGCTTCTCGATCACTTTTCCGTCGGCGCGGAAAGTCACGGTATAGCTGTTGAGCGTATAAACGGCGTCCACCCGAAGATCGGTATCTACCTTTGCGAGTTCGTTATCCGACCACACGCCCGTGTATCCCTCTTTTTCGGGAACAGGAGGTATCTCTTCGACGTAACCGCCTTTTTCAACTCGTATTTCTTTATACAACTCTCCGTCCGCATAAAAAGAAACGGTCACCATCTTGGTCATACAAGCGGCTACCGTCAGGAGCAATAGGAAAACGGTGAATAAGAATAGTATCTTTTTTGCTTTCATGCGAGCGGACTCTCCGAGATCAATCTATAGATAATATATATTATAAATTAAAAAAAATAATTTTGCAATACCCGCGCGCGTGATTTGACGCAAAAATTATCTCCGACGTTTCACTGTCAAAAAAAACGCTGTTTCCGACCGAAATCGACCGATATCGGCATAAACGGTAAAATCGGCGTGAATATGAATTGAATATGAATCGATTAAAATGAAATTTTATTCAATTTTGGATTGACAATACTTTCAAAACGTTATATAATAGCAAGCGTAATGGATTTGCGGATGATTCCGCGCCATACCAAAGATGTCACCATTCGATTCATTCGTTCCCTCTTGCAATAGAGCGCTGTTTTCAAAACAGCGCTTTATTGCTTCTTGATGCTTTTTTATTCGCATATATTTATTATCGTGAACGCCGTATTTTCGCTGATACTTATCGTCGGTTTGACCGCGCTTGCCTTTACCGCGCCCGAAAAAGCGCTTTCTTCTTTGATCGACGGCAGTACGAGCGCCGTCGGTTTCGGCATAAAACTTTTTTCGATATACGCCGTTTGGCTCTCCGTCATGACGCTATGGCGCAAAATGAGGTTCGACGTTTTTTTGTCCGAAAAAATCAAACCTCTTCTCAAAAAACTTTTTCCGAAAGAAAACGAGACCTGTTACGCTCATCTTGCCGTCAATCTGTCTGCGAACCTCCTCGGCATGGGCAGCGCGGGCACGCCCGCGGGGATGCTCGCGATAGAAGAAATGAAAGAGCGAAAAAACAGGACGATGCTGCTCGTCGTCAATTCCACGTCCATACAGTTGATCCCGACGACAATCGTTGCCTTGCGCAGTTCTTACGGCGCAACGACGGATATCATCTTACCCACTCTCCTTTCCACGATCTTCACCACGGTCTGCGGGATCGTGTCGGTCAAACTGCTGATAAAATGATCTACATCATCCCCGTCGTTCTGCTTTTGACCGTCGTTTTCGCTACGATAAAAAAATCGTCCGTATACGACGGTTTTATCGAAGGCGCGAAAGAAGCGGTAAACCTCGTATTATCCGTTCTTCCGTATCTTATCGGTATTTTTATTATGTGCGAAGTCTTTTTTCAAAGCGGCTTGAGCGGTAGGGTCTGCGACTTGCTCGAAAAGCCTTTTTCTATGATCGGCATTCCCCGTGAAGTGATAGAATTGGTACTCATACGACCGCTTTCGGGTAGCGGAAGTCTCGTTTTAACGGAAAAAATATTTTCCGAACACGGGGTGGACGGATATGCCGCAAGATGCGCTTCCGTCATCTCCGGTTGTTCGGATACGGTCTTTTATATCGTCGCTGTGTACCTGTCGAAATCCAAGGACAAAAAGTCGCACGGCGCTATCC
>CACXDF010000199.1 GCA_902766325.1 uncultured Eubacteriales bacterium
GGACGTGCATTTCGTTAAGTTCGGCGACGAGTACATCGGTACGATCACCGCTATCCATCATCCGTTCGGCAATCTCGGTTACGTACATATGGTGGCTATCCGCGAGGACTATCGCGGTAAACATCTTTCCCGTCCGCTCAACTATATCGCCATGAAAAAGATATACGAAGACGGATCCAAGCGCGCTTATCTTACTACCAACGAGTGGCGTACGAACGCCATCCGCAGTTATATAAAAGCCGGGTTTTATCCTTTGCAGAACGGCGTGGGGAAAGCCGAGCAAAAAGAGATGATCGAGCGTTGGAAAAAGGTTTACGCGGAACTCGGGCTCGGAGAATTGCAGATGCTCGATAAACATTATAAATTCATTCCCCGGGAGAAACTTTTATGAAAAAAGTAAGGATCGGCGTTCTCGGTTGCGGCCGGGGCAATACGATGATCGACTATTGTTTGCGAAATAAGGACGTAGAACTGGTCGCTATTTGCGACTTCAACGATTATTACCTTTCGCATACCGTCGAAAAGTTGAAAAAGCACAAGATGCCGACCAAGGTCTTCAAAAATTTCGACGACTTTTTGGAGTGCGAGATGGACGGCGTGGTGCTGGCCAACTACGCGAACGATCATGCTCCTTTTGCCGTTCGCTGCCTTGATAAGGGCATTAACGTCATGAGCGAAGTGTTACCGTGCGAAAACCTGAAAGAAGCTGTCGAACTTGCGGAAGCGGTAGAAAGAAGCGGTAAGGTCTATTCTTACGCCGAAAACTACTGCTTTTTTAATTGCACAAGAGAGATGAAACGACTGTACGGAAAAGGATTTCTCGGAGAATTCATGTACGGCGAGGGAGAATATATCCATAACTGCGAAGGCAGTTGGGCAGAATTGACAAAGGCCGACCGCAACCATTGGCGTAACACCAAGAGCGCATTTTTTTATTGTACTCACTCGGCCGGGCCGCTCATCCACATCACAGGACTTCGCCCCGTCAAAGTGCAGGGGATCGAGGGAGAGTATTCGCAAAAGATGAAAGATCTGGGCGCCGGCGGCGCTTCCATCGCCGTAGAGATGGTCACGCTCAGTAACGGCGGGACGTTTAAGAGCATTCATGGAGGCGGATTGAGCGAAAGCTCCGTATGGTACTCCATGTATTGTTCGGAAATGGAGATCGAATCGGGCAGAGAGGTCCCCGGACAAAGATACGGCGCTCTCGATTCGATCTATATCAAGGACGATCGCCACGTACCCGGAAGAAAAAGGTTTTTCCGAGCGTACAGAGTCAAAGAAAGTAAAGCGGCGCGAAGAGCCGGACACGGCGGTTCGGACTGGTATACGATGCATAACTTCGTCGCGGCTATCCGCGGAGAAGAAGCGGAGATCATCGACGTATACGAAGCGCTCGATATGTTCTTTGTCGGTCATTTCGGTTTTCTGTCGGCATTAAATAAAGGTATCGTTACCGAAATACCGGATTTCAGAGACCCGAACGTGAGAGAACGGTATCGTAATAACACCCGTTGTTGCACGCCCGCCAAAGGGAGAGAACAGACCCTCCCGTCCAACGCGCAAGGCGGTATGCAGACGACGGACGAGACGTACGAACGCATGAAAGAAGAGATGGAAAGACGACGCAGAGAAATAGATGAAGAAAAAATGCGTACGTCGTGGCAATGGTTCAAGATCGGTTGCAAAGAGTATTTCGAAAACCTGTTTTCATTAAGAAAACGAATCAAATAAAATAGCGAGGTATCAATATGAAAAAAGTTAAGATCGGCGTTTTCGGCGCCGGCAGAGGACAAACGATGATGCGCTACTGTATGCTCAATCCGGATGCGGAATTGGTAGCCATCTGCGATAAGAATGAAAAACTGCTCGAAGCGAGAAAGAAGCAGTTCGGAGCCAAGGGTAAGCACGTCAGGTATTTTACCGACTTCGATACGTTTTTGAAGGAATCCGGCGTCGACGCCGTGGTTCTTGCAAACTATGCGAACGATCACGCGCCTTACGCCATCAAAGCGATGGAAGCGGGCAAGCACGTCCTGAGCGAAGTGCTTCCGGTCGAAACGCTGAAAGAAGCGGTCGAACTTTGCGAAGCGGTGGAGCGCACCGGCAAGATCTACGCCTATGCCGAAAACTATTGCTACTTTGCTTCGACGAGAGAAATGAAGCGTCTTTTCGATAACGGCTACCTCGGCGAATTCGAGTACGGCGAGGGAGAATATATCCATAACTGTCAACCGGGCTGGGCGGGGCTGACCGCAGGCGGATGGGAAGGACATTGGCGTAACGTCATGAGCGCCTTCTATTACTGCACGCACTCTGCCGGACCTCTCGTACATATGGTACGCAAGTCGGGCATACGCCCGGTCAAGGTCTCCGGCACGGAAGGCCCTTACAACAAGCGTATGAAGGATATGTGCGCCGGCGGCGCTTCGGTCGCGGTCGAGATGGTCACGCTCAGTAACGGCGGCATCTTCAAGAGCATTCACGGATTGGGTCTGTCCGGTAACAATATCTGGTATTCCGCCTACGGTACCAACGGCAGAGCGGAGTCGGCCAGAGAATACGCGGGAGTCACGCGCAAGGCGCCCCTTTACTGTCTGTACGTCAACGGCGGTAATACCGAAGACGACGCCCTGACCGAAACGCATAAGTATTGTCCCAAACTGACCCGTAGGGCCCGTCAATTCGGTCACAGCGGTTCGGACTGGTATATTATGAACAATTTCTGCAAGCGTATCCGCGGAGAAGAAGCGGACACGGTGGACGTGTACGAAGCGCTTGATATGTACTTTGTCGGTCACTTCGGATACCTTTCCGCATTGGAAGGCGGCGCCGCGCAGGAGATCCCCGATTTCCGCGATAAAGCAGTGCGCGAAAAGTATCGTAACGACACCCGTTGCCCGGATAAGAACAAGGCCGGGGATCAACTGCTTCCGAGTAACACGCAAGGCGGTTGGGTGATCGGCGAAGCGGAAAAGGAACACATGAAGTGGAGAGCGGCCAATCCGGTCAAGAGAGGATTCCTTAAGAAAACCATTTTTGAAATGAAAAAATATTTTAACAGAGGTAGGGTCAAATAAAATGAAATTTTACGATATTCTTCTTACGATAGGTAATTATTGCAAGATCCGTCCGGCAAAGGAACGGAATAAGATAACCGACGGTTTTTTACCGACGGACGCCGACCTTTTGAAGGCTAAAAAGTACAGCAGAGTCATGATCTTCGGCGTGGACGGCGCGGGCGACTACTTCAATAAGTGCGAGGTGCCCAATTTCGATCGTATTTTCGCGCACGGGTCCAAAACCTTTACGGGTCTGAGCCAGTTTCCGACCATCAGCGCGCAGAACTGGGGCTCGGTCTTGCACGGCGTGACCTATCAAAAGCATAAGCTGACCAACGAAGTCGCCGCCGTGATGAACTTCGTCAATAAGGATCTGCCGTCTATTTTCCGCGTATACGGAGAGAGACATCCCGATAAGACGTGCGCTTCCATCGTTAACTGGTATCCTATCAATAAAGGCATTGTGGAAAACAGCGTGCCCGGATTGTATAAAGTCAGCGGGGGAGAACTGTATAAAGGTCCTAACGACGACAAAGCGATCGACAAGGCGGTTTGCGACGAGATCATCTCTTTTATTCAAGATAAGGATCCGGCGATCCTGTATACCCATCTTGACAGCCCCGATCACGGCGGTCACTCCTTTGGATACGGAACGCCCGGATATATCGAACACGTCAAGTACGCGGACGAACTGGTGGGTAAGATCTACGACGCATATTGCGAAAAAGGCTGGAAGGACGATACCTTATTTATCCTGATCACCGATCACGGACACGTTTGCAAGAAGAGAAAGGACGGATCCACTTTCGGCGGACACGGCGGTTGGACGGATAGCGAAAAGTACGTTACCCTCGCCGTCGCGGGCGGCCAAGGCGATATTATCGAAGGACAGATGGGCCCTGCCGGCACGCTCGAC
>CACXDF010000200.1 GCA_902766325.1 uncultured Eubacteriales bacterium
AAAAGTCAATTTCGGCGCAAACAGCCGTTGCGAATCTATCAAGGGATCGTTTAACGATTGTATAGCGCTGACGGAGTTTTCCGCGCCGAGTATGCTTCGCTCTTTCTTGGATTCGTTCGTCGGTTGTGCCTCTTTGGCTTCCGTTAACGTAAACAATGCCGGAGTCGACAGGAGTTTTTATAACTGTCCCGCACTGAAAACCATCGCGTGCGCGGAAGGAAGCGAGTCTTTTTACGTCGACGACGGCGTCGCTCTTTATTCGATAGACAGTATATACAACATAAAATCGTTGGTACTTTATGCCGGCGGCGCGGAAAGGACGTCGTATACCATTTCGAGCGACTGTACGGTCGTCAGAGAAAAAGCCTTTATGGGCGCCGCTAATCTGCAGTCGATAGACGGTGGCGGTTTCATAATAATAGAAGAATCCGCATTTGAAAACTGCGCGGCGTTGAAGACGGTGGAACTCAACAATAAACAGATCGGACTCAGAGCCTTTTACGGGTGTTCCGCATTGGAGTCGGTCGTGCTTGAAGGCGAGGGCTTGACTACTTTGCGCGATTGCTTTGCCGGCACGCCGGACAGCTGCGTTTTTTACGTGCTTCCCGATAAGGTCGAGTGGTATACGTCCGGCGCCGATGTTTACGGCATTACCGGCACCGTTACGGCTATTGAGTAAGGGATATTAAAGAAAGATTACGATTTGGAATAAAAGAAATGTCGGAGGTAAAAAAATGAAAAAGACGATAAAACAGATCGGGTGTATGTTGTGCGTTTTTTGTTTATGTTTTTTGGCAATAGGGTTGACCGGTTGTGAAAAATTACTGAATAACAATAATAATAATAAACCGTCCGGAGAAAAAAACGCTTATTCAAATGAGAAAATAGCGGAACTCCTTAACGATTCCGTTGCGGCGTCTATCGGCGCGGAAAACGTGCGCGTCAATGATAATAACGAGATCGAGGCGACCGTTTCTAACGACGTTACTACCTTCAATTTAGATAGTCTCTTGGGAGATTTGTCCGAAGTGATCGTTTATGAAGACTGGAAAATGACAAAAAGGATCAGCGGAGACGTCGAATTGCAAGAAGGCGAAAACGTTTTTTACGTGAAAGCCCGGAAAGAGGGTTCCCACACCGAAATACGGCTGATGATCGTCAGAGAAGCGCTGAAATTAATAAAATTAAGAACGCCGCTTCCGGAAATAGACAGGAATGGAACGGTTATTTGGGAGCCGATCGAAGGCGCGGCCTCTTATTGGGTCACCGTTTATAAAACCGACGACGGATCGGTGATAAGCGAGGTCGAATTGGCCGTAAACGGATGTCGTATCCTTATCGGACAATCGATTGACGTCGTTGCGCTTCCCGGAGCCGAGGACCTTGAAAAATATACCGAAAGCGATCGGAGCGAAAAAGTATCTTATATCGACGTTTTACCGTTGATCGAAAAGACGTGGAGAGATGCGGAACGTACTTTCGACGTCTTAAAAAAGATGCACGACGAACTTTACTTTGACGTCGGTAACGAGTATTTTATTGAGGTCAACGGAGAAAGACGCAGCGCTACCGTTTCTCAAAAAGCCAATGTAAGCGCAAACGCTCCGGAATTTATGTATAACGTTAAATTAGACGAAAAAGACTGCGCTTCTTTCGGTTATTCGGAGAACTTTGTTTATGTGAAAGGAGATTTGGATCTTTTCGGCGAACCTTTGATCGACAATGCCTTTAAGATCGACGTCACGGCTTTGAGCGAATGTGCGTCTATGTTTAACGATCGAATAGTAGAATCTGTCACAAAGAAAAAGAACGACATAGAATTGTTTAAAGCATTTTTTTCAAATTCTGTATTTAGCATTCTCGGTAATATTTTCGACTATGAAGAACAGGATAATAAGAAGATCGTCAGCGTTCCCGTCGGCGCGTTATCCGGTGGCATAATGTCTCTTAATAAAATCATGCCCTCTATGTTGGAGGATATGTTGGTTTCGTTGATTCCTTATGTCGATTGTTTTTACTTGTTAACGGACGTCCTCGGTCTGGAACGTGTTCAGATCGACGGAGAGGACCTTTCGGTTGCCGTTATTTTATCGTTGATTCTTAATGGCGAGATCCGGAATAACAAGTTATTAAACTTCGAATTCGTTTATGAAAATGACGTTGTTAAAGAAATAAGTTACGTTTTGGATATCGGGGCGCTCGGTATCCCAGGGGTGGAATGTAAGATCGGATGGACGACGAAGATCGATCATCTGAGTACTACAAGCCCGGTCACTATCGATACGGACGGTTATACCGCGCAGGATCTCGAGTTCGATCTCGGCGTCGCGCTCGGCGTCAAAGACCTTGCCGTCGACGTCAAAACGAAGATACGCTTGTCCGACGCTTTTGCAAACAAGACCAACAAGTGGATAACGATCGAGGCGACTTCCGGCGAAAATACTGCTACCGCGTATTTCGATGCGACCGGTCTTTATGCCGATTTCGGCGGGCTTTTCGATATACTCGGCATAGACAAGACTGCCTACAAAACCCGGTACGTGGAAAAGATTACGGATGAAGAGGGCAACGAAATTAATCTTATCGACGAGATTTTAACTAATATGGCCGAAATGATCGATACGCTTGATGGATTATTCGAAGGGAAAGAAGACGAAAGCAACGAGGATAATATATTGAATACGCTCATGATTATTTGGTCCGGGTATATTCAATCGCCGAATAAAGCGGATTATATAAGTTTGCTCATTTTAAGTATTATCAAGTCGTTTGACCCCACGATCGGCGATCATCATGAATCTCCGCAACAGGATTTGCTGAATTACGTTTTTCTTCGTAAAGTCGGCGATACCGGCACGTGCCTTGCCGATTACGCTCTGTTCTATTTGAACGAGAACGGAGACGCGGCGACCTTTTTCGAGAGATTGTTCAGCAACCTCAGGAAATGTCACGAAGCAGGCAAACGCGCTTATGAAGCCGCTTTCTCGACGTCCGACAATTCGATAGGCATACAACTCCTTGCGGACGGAGAAGATAACGATTTGTTGGATTATCTCTCCTACTTTTTTATGCTCCCGACCGTTACGGAAAACGCCGAAACGCACGAATACGAAATCGATTATGACGATCTTACCGCTTTCAACGACGTTAACAATCTTAAAAGATGGCTCAATAAGGTTTTCCCCACCACGAACAAGTATCGTAAGTTGGTCGAAGATATCCTCGGTGTCACGCTTAATGAGTTCATCGACGGCGGTATCTATCTCGAAGCGATCGACGACGGCGGGTTCCACGGGACTTTGCGCATAGCCACCGACTCCTCCGAAAATGCCGACGAATACGTTCGGTTAAGCGCCGGGGTAGGAATGACCGCTTACGTTTCCGACTCGATGGATGCGATCGAGGGGATCGAGTTCGGCGAGAAGAATACCGAGACCGATAAGTATTACATCGAAGAAATGGCGCAGGCTCTTCTCGACGGATTACGCGCATATCACCCGTAACGATCAATAAGAAGCAAACAAAAAAGCTCTTTCCAAGCGGAGAGAGCTTTTTTATTATGAAAATTACAGACGGAATAGTTTTTTGAGACGGTATTTCAGACTGCGTTTGTAACGCTTATAAGCGGCGGGCAGAAGATAGTCCTCGCCATTTTCGGCGGCGGAACGCATGATGGGCAGAAGGACTTTGCTCGCGTCGCCCGCGCGGACAAGGATGGTGGGCGCGTTGCCGATAACGCAGGTTTTTTGCGCGCCTGCCGCGGTCAGAATATCGTCAAGTTCGGAAAAGTGTTTGGAGACGTCTTTATCGTAGGGACAACCGATGGTCGGCATCGGGTGCGGCGTCGCAACGTCCGTTCTTTCGTCGTAATCAAAAAAGTCGACCGTTTTTTCGGAAATACGGCAGGGGACGCCGGCAATTTCTTCCAGACAATGGAAAAAGGTGTTACTTGTGTTGTTCACGCCGACGAGCAGGATGGCGGCGTTTTTTTCGATCAGTTTTCCGTAGCAACCGTTAAGAGGGGTGGGGGTGGAAATCGTTTCTTCTCCCGCGACGAATTTTTTTGCCTCCTTGCCGAAAGCTACGACCGAGTGGGTGGGATGGAAAGAGCGTACGCCTTTTCCTTTCGCCGCCGCTTGTACGGCCGTGCGGGGCAGGAGACCGGTGCAGGGGAGAGCGTTAATAACGTCGAAGACGGGTCGATTTTTGTTGACCGTCGCCCAGGTGTGGGTCGGGATAAGCAAAAGACCGTCCGAAAGGTATTCTTTCAGCGCGTCGATCAGTTTTTCCATGCCGCCCTCGTAGTAGCCGAAAGCCTTCATGGAAGAGTGGATCAG
>CACXDF010000201.1 GCA_902766325.1 uncultured Eubacteriales bacterium
GATCTCCTTCTCTCCGCCGCGATAAGCCCATAAACCGATATGGCCGTTACCCAGCGGCGTCGCTTCGTTTTCGTCTTTAGCCGGTTTAGGGAAAAACAGTTTCATACGTTAAATCTGAATATAACGACGTCGCCGTCCTTGAATACGTAATCCTTACCTTCGCTCCGCACCTTACCTTTTTCTTTTGCCGCGTTATAACTGCCGCATTCAATGAGCGTGTTATAGTCCACGACCTCGGCGCGGATAAATCCTTTTTCGAAGTCGGTATGGATCTTACCGGCAGCCTGCGGCGCTTTGGTCCCTTTCGTGATGGTCCAGGCGCGCGTTTCTTTTTCGCCCGCGGTCAAAAAGCTGATTAGACCGAGCAAAGAATAGCTCTTACGGATAAGCTGGGACAATCCGCTTTCTTTCAATCCCAGTTCTTCCATAAACATAGCGCGTTCATCCTCTTCAAGAGCGGCAAGTTCTTCTTCCAACTTGACGCAAAGGACGACGACCTCGCTACCTTCCGACGCAGCCAGTTCTTGCACTCTCTTGACGTAATCGCATTCTTCCTGTCCTTCGGAGATATTGGCGCAGTAGATCACCTTTTTGGAAGTGAGCAGGAACATATCGTCCACCAAGGCTTTCTCTTCGTCGGTAAAGGTCATATTGCGAACGGGAACGCCCTGTTCCAGACCGCTCATGATGCGCTGTTGCAGTTCCAGCTCGGTCAGATACTTTTTGTCGCCGCCTTTCATGGCGTTTTTGGTTTTATCAATGCGTCTTCCGAGGACGTCGATATCGGAGAAAATAAGTTCCATATTGATGGTCTCTATATCGCGGACGGGATCGACGGTGTCCTCCGTATTGGTGACGTTGGGGTCGTCGAAACATCTTACGACGTGCACGATGGCGTCCACTTCGCGAATGTGGGAGAGGAACTTATTGCCCAGACCTTCTCCCTTACTTGCGCCGCGCACCAAGCCGGCGATATCGACGAATTCTATCGTAGTATAAACAATACTTTTACTGTTATAGAGTTTGGCGAGCGCGTCCACCCGTTCGTCCGGGACTTTTACGACGCCTACGTTGGGTTCGATCGTACAAAAAGGATAGTTCGCCGCCATGGCGTTCGCATTGGTCAGCGCGTTAAAAAGGGTGCTCTTCCCGACGTTGGGTAAGCCTACCACACCTAATTTCATTTTTCACCTCGAAAAAAACTTTGTGCATAAATTATAACTCTTTTTCATAGGCTTGTAAAGGCAAAAACCATGAACGAGTATCTTTCTTATATCATTCTCGGATTGACGCAGGGGCTGACTGAGTTCCTGCCCGTATCCAGCAGCGGCCATCTTTTGCTTTTGGAAAACATGGGGATCGGAGACCCGAGCATCCTGAACAATCTAATCCTGCATTGCGCGACGCTGATCGTAGTGCTGATCGCTTACGGAAAAAAACTTTTCGCCTTGTTGCGGCGTCCGACCTGTCCGCAAGCGCGTTTTTTACTACTGGCGACCCTTCCCACGGCGCTTTGCGCGGCAGCTATCCGTTATTTTTTACCCGATCCGTCCTACTTTTTGCCTTTCTTCTTCGCGCTCAATTCTTTCGTGCTTGTCTTGCCGCGCTTTTTTACCCCGACAACGCCGCTGACTTCACGATCTTCCGCAAAAGCGCTTATCGTCGGACTGACGCAGGGCCTCGCCTGTTTTCCCGGTTTATCGAGAAGCGGATCTTCTTCGACGGCGCTCCTGTTTTCCGGTTGTCCGCGAAAAGAGGTACCCGAGTACTCTTTTTTGTTATCCGTACCCATCGTTTTGGGAAGCAGTTTGATAGAGGTGATCGGTCAAGGATTCGACGGCTTTACGCCGGCCGTTCTGCCCGGCGCTCTGGTTGCGTTCATAAGCGGCCTCTTCGCGCTGAAATTTTTTTCGAAAACACTCGAAAAACAGCGCCTCCACCTTTTTTCCGCCTACACCCTGCTAATGTCCGTCGCATCGTTTTATCTGCTTTTCGGATAAAAGAAAAATAAAGTCGCTCGAACGAAATTACATATTTCGACAATTTTTGCACAAAATACGACTTTATCCACATTTTTCTCAGTGGATAAAATCGGTAGATCAAGAAAATCGGTATGATTATCGCATATTATAAAAGAAAATGACGGAAATCGGACGGTTTGAAAATGTGGATAACTCGGTGGATAAGTTATGCGCGTTCGGATACAAAAGTTTAAAAAACCGTTTTCGGACCGTCTTTGGGTACCCTTTTACATAAGAGAGAGAACTACGCTCGGGTATAAAAAATAAAGAAACGGAATCATCCGCAAGGGAGGAGGCAAATCATGTTTATCGTCGTTAAGAAAAAAAGTATCATTCTCGTTTTTTGCGTCGTCACATTGATTCTTGCGTTGACGGGAACGGGGATCGCGTTGACCAAGACGGGCGCGTTCGCCTTGCAGAAAAAATATGCCGTCGTGATCGACGCCGGGCACGGCGGCGCGGACGGCGGCGTGACGGGAAAAAACGGGACGAAAGAATCGGATCTCAATCTGATCGTCGCGCGCTTGCTGGAAAAAAAGTTGTCGGACGGAGGCTTCCGGACGATCATGACGCGAAAAGACGAAAACGGCCTCTACGGCGACTCTCTCGATAAGTTCAAGGCAAGAGACTTCGCCGAGCGGAAACGGATCATACAAGAATCGGCCCCCGACGCCGTGATCAGCATTCACGCCAATAAGTTTCCGCAGAGTCCTTCGAGAAGAGGCGCCCAGGTCTTTTTTAACCCGGCTTCGGAAGAAGGAAAAAAACTGGCGAACAGTCTGCAAGACAGACTGAATCGATTGAACGAAAAATACGTCGGCAAAACTTTTATGCCCCTGAAAGGAGAGTATTTTATGCTCAACTGCACCGAGAAGCCGTCTGTGATCGTAGAATGCGGATTCCTCAGTAACGAAGAGGACGAAAAACTGTTGCAAACGCCCGAATACAGAGAAGAACTCGCAGAAGCAATCGCGCTCGGACTGTCCGACTATTATAAATAACGAAAAGGTAACGGAATTTTTTTTCGAGACATATTGTGTAGTGTAGACGAAAGTCTATGAATCTTGAAAGGAGGTTAGCTACACCATGAATTTCTTCGATGGCTTTGCTTCGGGAAGCGGATGCGGTTGCGGCGGAGGCGGTTGCGGATGTAACACTCTTTGGCTCTTGCTCTTACTTTGCTGCTGCGGCAACGGCGCCAATTTGTGCGACTTGTTACCGTTGTTACTTATCCTCTGCTGTTGCGGCGGAGGCAATAAGGGCCGCGATTGTTCTTGCAACTCCGGTTGCAATTAATTCTGTTTCCGGGGCGGCGCATGCGCGTCGCCCCTCGTCGGCTTATTAACGTTTTGATTTGCTCAATTTCCATATATAAAAAACCGGAATCTTCTTCTTAATTGACTATTGATTTTTGAAACCGATTGTGGTATCATATTACACGATCATTATAATAGGGAGATTTCGGGTATGCGCAAATTTATGTCTGACGATTATTTGATAACAAATAATACTGCGAAAAAGATTTATAAAAGGATAAAAGACTTACCGATCTTCGATTATCACTGTCATTTGAGTCCGGAAGAGATTTTGGAAGACAAAACTTTTTATAATCTGACGGAGCTTTGGCTCCTCGGCGACCACTACAAGTGGCGCGTGATGCGTAACTATGGCGTGGAAGAACGCCTTGTCACCGGCGACGCCCCGGCATACGATAAATTTTTTGCGTTTGCGTCCGCCCTGCCCTCTTTTATCGGTAATCCCGTCTATCATTGGGCGCATCTGGAGCTGAAACAATATTTCGGTATCACCACTCCCCTTTCGGCGAAAACAGCCAAAGATATCTGGGACAAAACGGTCAAGATGATGGCTGACGGTTCTTTTTCCGCGCGCAAACTGATCGCAGGCAGTAACGTCGACACCGTCGGTACCACGGACGATCCGACCAGCGCCTTAAAAGCGCACGAAGAGCTCGCAAAGGCCGGACTGCCGTTTACCGTCGTGCCTTCTTTCCGCCCCGATAACGCCATCAATATCGAAAAACCCGTCTTCGCGCAATATATCAATAAGCTGGCCGCGGCAAGCGGATTTAAAACGGAAACCTTCGACGGACTCGTCTCCGCTCTGAAAAACCGTCTCGACTACTTCGTCGATCACGGATGCGTTGCGACGGACGTTTCTTTCACAGACTTCCCCAAAGGCACGGGCGACGAAGCCAAAGCGAACAAAGCTCTCCAAGACGTACTCGCCGGCAAAAAGATCGCAAAAGAAGAAGAGGATGAATTCAAATATTGCATCCTGAAAAGATTGGGCGGCCTGTTCGCGGAAAGAAATCTCGTTATGCAAGTGCATACCGGAGTGCTCCGCAATCAAAACACCTCTCGTTTCGCGGCGATCGGCGCAGACTGCGGTATCGACAGCGTAGGCAACGCTCTCGACATCGAAGCGGGCGGCAAACTGTTCGACGATATCGAAAAAACCTACGGTTTACCCAAGACCATCGTGTATACTCTGAATCCCAACTCTTACTACCCCCTGGCGACGATGATCGGCGACTTTGCCGGACAGATCGGAGGCAAGTTACAGCTCGGCGCGGCGTGGTGGTTTATGGATCACAGAGACGGCATTCGCGAACAACTGCATATCTTTGCGGACACCGCGGGTCTCGGTCTCTTCAACGGTATGCTCACCGACTCGCGCAGCTTCGTCAGTTACGCCCGTCACGATTACTTCCGCCGCATATTCTGTTCCGTGATCGGAGAATGGGTGGAAGCGGGAGAATACCCGGATGACTTAGAAGAACTCGTTACCCTGGCGGGCAACGTGGCGTTTTATAACGCAAAAAAATATTTTACGAGGTGAAAAAACAATGAAAATGACATTCAGATGGTATGGAGAAAACGACTCCATCAGTCTCGAAAAGATCAGACAGATCCCCAACATGTACAGCGTCGTCACTGCTGTTTACGACGTACCTGTAGGCGAAGTCTGGCCGGAAGAAAACATCGCTCGTCTGAAAAGCCTCTGTGAAGCGAAAGGGCTTAAGATGGAAGTGATCGAGAGCGTTCCCGTTCACGAGGATATCAAGATCGGCCTTCCCACCCGCGACAAGTATATCGAAGCCTACAAAGAGAATATCCGCAGATTGGGCAAAGCCGGCGTCAAGTGCATCTGCTATAACTTTATGCCCGTATTCGACTGGACTCGTACGCAGCTCGATAAAGTTGCCTTCGACGGAAGTAATTCTCTCGTATATTATCCCGAACAGATCAAAAAGATGAATCCGCTGGACGGAAGCCTTTCTTTGCCCGGTTGGGACTCCAGTTATAAAAAAGAAGACCTGAAAAAGCTCTTCGAACAATATGCTTCGGTAGACGAAGACAAACTGTTCGACAATCTGGAATACTTTTTGAAGGCGGTCATTCCCGTTTGCGAGGAATACGGCGTCAATATGGCTATCCACCCGGACGATCCGCCGTGGCCGATCTTCGGGCTGCCCCGCATCATCACTTGCGAAAAGAATATCGACCGCTTCCTGAAGCTCGTCGACAGTCCGAACAACGGTCTGACCTTCTGCGTCGGTTCTCTCGGCGCCGACCCCAACAACGATCTCGTCCATATGGTGGAAAAGTATGTCAAGATGGGTCGCATCCACTTTATGCATATCCGCAATATAAAATTGATCGACGGCGGCTTCGAAGAGACAGCGCACGATCAGAACTACGGCTCCATGGATATCATCGGTATCATCCGGAAACTGGCCGAAAACAATTACGACGGCTATTGCCGTCCCGACCATGGCAGAATGATCTGGGGCGAAACGGGCAAACCGGGTTACGGTCTCTTTGACAGAGCTTTAGGCGCGTGTTATATCAACGGCGTGTGGGAAACCGCCAATAAATTTTTGAATAAATAAACGAGGTGTATTATGAGTAAGTTCAATTTGGATCTGAAAAACAAAGTAGTCGTTATCACCGGCGCGGGCGGCGTCATTTGCGGCGGTATCGCCACAGAGCTCGCTACCTCGGGGGCTAAATTCGCCCTCCTCGACCTGAACCTGGACGCGGCTAAGGTGATCGAAGACGAAATCACAAAACAAGGCGGCATCGCCAAGGCATATAAAGCCAACGTTCTCGAAAGAGAAAGCCTGCAAGCCGTTCGCGACGAGATCGTAAAAGACCTCGGTACCTGCGATATCCTCATCAACGGCGCCGGCGGCAATAATCCCAGAGCGACCACCGATAACGAGACTTGCGAACCCGGCGTGACCGTCGAAAAAGACTTCTTCAGTCTGCAAGACAGCGGCGTCAGATTCGTATTCGACCTTAACTTTATCGGCGCTTTCATCCCCACTCAAGTCTTTGCGAAAGACATGATCGGCAAAGAAGGTTGCTCCATCCTTAATATTTCTTCCATGAACGCGTTTACGCCTTTGACCAAGATCCCCGCTTACAGCGCGGCTAAGGCTGCCATCAGTAACTTTACCGAATGGCTTGCCGTCCACTTCGCGCCCTGCGGTATCCGCGTCAACGCCATCGCGCCCGGATTCTTCGTCGGAAAACAGAACAGAGGACTCCTCTTCAACCCCGACGGCACTCCCACCGCTCGTACGGGCAAGATCCTCGCCGGCACTCCCATGAAGCGTTTCGGTGAGATCCCCGAATTATACGGCGCGGTCAAGTTACTTCTCTCCGCTGAGGACGCTGGTTTTATCACGGGCGTCGTACTTCCCGTCGACGGCGGATTCCATGCTTATAGCGGAGTGTAATATGGATTACGGATTTTTAAAAGAACATAAGATCGTACCCGTCGTGGTACTGAACAAATTGGAAGATACCCTTCCCACGCTCGCCGCGATGAAACGGGGCGGCATCACAGTAGCCGAGATCACTTTCCGTACCGCGTGCGCGGAAGACGCCATTCGACTCGCCGTTAAAGAATGTCCCGATATGCTCGTCGGCGCGGGAACGGTCATCAACGCGACCCAATGCGCCGCCGCCATCGGCGCCGGAGCTAAGTTCATCGTTTCTCCCGGTTTCGATCAAGGCGTCTTCGACGTTTGCGTAGAAAAGGATATCCCTTACATCCCCGGCGTCGTCACTCCGACCGAGATCATGAATGCCATCAACCACGGTCTGCCCGTCCTTAAGTTCTTCCCTGCGGGAGTCTTCGGCGGACTGAAAGCGCTGAAAGCCATGTCGGCGGCCTTCCCGTCGGCCAAGTTTTTACCCACCGGCGGCGTGGACGAAACCAATGCGCCCGAGTTCCTCGCGCAAAAGTTTATCGTAGGCGTCGGCGGCAGTTGGATGATGAAAGGCAGTCCGGAAGATATCGAAAACGCTTGCAGACGCGCCTCTCAATTATAATATAACCAAAGGAGAATATTATGTCGAAAATCACCATTTCCGGATTCTATGACGAAGTGTCCGGGGACCTGAACGAGCAAATCAAACTCTGTAAGTCCCTCGGTCGCAAATACATCTGCCCCCGTACCGTAAACGGTAAGGGCATCGCCGAATACACGGCGGAAGAATTCAAAAACAAGGTCCTCCCCATCTTGCAAAAAGAGGATATCCACTTCTCTTCCCTCGGCTCGCCCATCGGTAAGGTCGGCATCGACAACGAAGAGGGCTTCAAAAAGCAGAAAGCGAAGCTCGTCGAACTCGTCAAGATCGCCCAGATGACTAACTGCAAGTACATTCGTATGTTCTCGTTCTATTACGGCGCCAAGAAACCGGAAGAATGCTTTGATAAGGTCGTTGCCCGCATCAAAGAACTTATTGAAATCGTCAAAGGCACCGGCGTCAAACTCCTTCACGAAAACGAAAAAGAGATCTACGGCGACGTACCCGAAAGAGTGCTGAAACTCTATCAGGCCGTTAACGATCCCGAAAACTTCGTTCTCTGCTACGACGCCAGTAACTACATTCAATGCAAAGTCGACCCAAAAGCCGCTTTCGATATGCTTAAGGACTACGTCGTCTACTACCACGTCAA
>CACXDF010000202.1 GCA_902766325.1 uncultured Eubacteriales bacterium
GAGCTGACGGTCGTCGGACGGCTTATTGTCCGCGTGCAGGCTCATAAGACCGAGGTAGTCGACGACGATCAAGTCGATCTTATTAAACCCGAGACCGCTGCCGCACAAACGTCGACATTGTCCGGCGACGTCGTTCGGACTGATCATGCTGGAGTCGTTAACGAAAACGCGCGAATTGGAAAGAGTTTTGGTCAATTCCCACAAGTGCTCGTGAGAACTGGGTGATAATTCGCCGGAATTGACCTCGTCCATCGGAACGTTGGCAAGGTCGCAAAGCATACGTTGCGCAAGCTGAACGGCAGGCATTTCCAACGAATAAATAGCAACGGTTTTCGGATCGTTTTTTCGACGAATGATATTGTTGACGATATTGAGCGCGAAAGCTGTTTTACCGACCGAAGGACGCGCGGCCAGAATTATGAGGTCGCCTTTTTGCAAACCGTTTGTGATCTTGTCAAAGTGAGCAAATCCGGTCGGCAGACCGCGGAATGCGTTTTTATCTTTGGACAGTTGATTCAGTCTTTCGATCAGGTCCGTAGCCGCCTTGCTGATCGGTTCAAGTCCGTTCTTTTGCAACTCGTTGCTGATGCCGTAAATCTCTTTTTCGGCAAGTCTGAGCGTTTCTTCCTCGTTGGTAGAGGCATAAGCGTTTTCGATGATCTTATTGCATTTTTCGATGATATTCCGGAGGATCATATCGCGATGCAGGATCTTAACGTAGTTTCCGCAGTTTGCCGCCGACGGAAGCAGGTTCGTAAGATCGGTCAGATACTCCAGGGTCTTTTCGTTTCCGGTTCCGTTTTTGATCATTTTATCGCTGACGGTAATAACGTCGATCGATTCGCTTTCGTCGTTCAACGCGCGCATCGTCTGATAAATATGGCGATGTTTTTCGTTGTAAAATGCTTCCGGAGACAACTTCCCGACGTATTTCGACGCGGCGTTACCGTCGATCAATAAGCAACATAAAACGGATTGCTCTGCTTCAAAGTTATGCGGAAAGATTTTTGCGGTTTGAGTCTCTGTTTTTTCTTTTGCGGGCATGATTTACTCCTTTTTCTTCCTTTTTAACAAATAAACGGCAAGCGGAACGGACATTACAACGACGCCTGCGGCGATCGCAATGCAATACCATACCGGGGTGTTGGGTGTATGTTGAGTGATGACGACTTCTTTGTCTCGCGTATCGATCGTCATATTGAAAATGTGAAGATAAAGATTATTATCCGGCGAATAAACAATAGAATCGGCGTTGGAGCGGATCGTTTTTTCTTTATAAGGCGTTCCGTAAACGTATTGCAGAAGAACGTTGTTTTTTTCGATCCCCGCTTTTACACATCCGACGGAATAGATCCTTCCGATAAATTTATATTCTTTGTCGATGTCTGTAAATAACGTGGTTGTTTTAAATGAATATTCGGAATAAAAAGGTGTTTTTATAATCGAGTCATAATTGTCTTGTTCAGCGACGAAGCCGTTATAATCGACGCTTCTGAGATAATCTTCGGTTGTTTCGAACGATAATGACGCTGTCATTTCGCCTGCGAAAACGTTGACGCTGACCGTATATCCGTTTTTGACGAACGATTCTTCGAGTTCTTCAAGAAGTTTATTTAACGTGCTTTTCTTTTTTTGATAATAGCTATAATCGTAGGTCAGCTTGTATGCCAGGTATTTTCCCGTTCCGTATTTTACGTAATTATAAAACGATATCATGGCAAACGCGCCTTTAAGATCGGTACCGTTTTTTTCGCTCTCTTCGCTTAAAGAAGAATCGACCGCATAGGTACAACACGTCATCGTAAATGCGAGCAATAATAAAACGGTTATTAAGATGATGCTTTTAATTTTTTTCATTTCGTTTTAATAAGTTCGTCAAGCGTTTCGGAAAACTCTTTCATTACGACTTCATACGGGGACATTTTTGTCAGATCGATTCCGACGTAACCGATTATTTCTGTCGGATAGGCGCTGCCGCCCGCCGAAAGGAACTTTTTATACTCGTCGATCTTTTTCGGATCGCTTAGGAGCATATTCGCTATATTGACGGCACAGGTTATGCCCGTTGCGTATTTATAGACGTAAAAAGCATTGTAAAAATGCGGAATGCGCGCCCATTCGTAAGAAATATTTTTGTCAGTTTCAACGGCGTCCCCGTAATAATATTTATTGAGTTCGGCATATTTTTCGCACATAACGCGGAAACTGAGCGGTTCTCCCTTTTCGATCGTCTCGTGCGTGTATTTTTCAAACTCAGAGAACATTGTTTGGCGGAAAAGGGTCGTTCTGATCATGTCGAGATAGTATGATAAAAGGTACTTTCTGTCGTTTCCTTTTGCGGTTTTGAGAAGATACTTTATCAATAATACTTCGTTGACCGTGCTTGCTATTTCGGCAACGAAAATGGAATAGCCGGCTTTCTCGTAACATTGCGCGTTATTACTGTAATAAGAATGCATGGCATGGCCCATTTCGTGCGCGATGGTAAAAAGATCGTGTATGGTGCCGTTGTGATTCAGGAGTACGTACGGATGAGTGCCGTATACGCCCCAAGAATAAGCGCCGCTTCTCTTATTCGGCGTTTCTTCGACGTCGATCCAACCGCCTTCTTTTGCTTGTCGAAGAACGGATATATACTCTTCTCCCAAAGGATACAACGCCTTACAAACGATCTCGTACGCTTCGTCGTACGGAATATTCTTTTCGTAGCCGTCAAGAAGAGAAACATACATATCGTACATTTTTAATTTGTCGACGCGTAATGCTTTTTTTCTGTATTCGACGTATTTATGCATCACTTTAACGTTTTTACGAACGGATTTAATTAAATTATCGTACACTTTGATCGGTACGTTATCCGCGTATAACGCTTGTTCCAGACTACTGCCGTACCTGCGTACGTTCGCATAAAAGCAATCGGCTTTAACGCTCCCCGCATATATTTCAGATACGGTATTGATCATGGATACGTATCCTTCGTACATGGCCTCGTAAGCCTTTCTGCGTACTTCTCGATCGGAGTTTTGCATCAAAACGGAATAAAGCCCGTGCGTCAGTTTCTGTTTTTTTCCGTCGACATCGATCTCGCCGAAAGGTACGTTGACGTTATCGAAAACGGAAAAAGCAGTCCTGAAACCATCTGCAAAAGAACCGCTTTTTGCCAGTATCTCTTCTTCTTTTTTACTGAGCAAATGCTTTTTTTTGCGAATGATCTCGCATAAATACATAGAAAAATAATTAAATTCCGGATTGTCTTTCATTCGCTCCAAATCCGATTTTTTAAACGCGGAAACGGAAGGCGCCACAAAAGAAGTATTCGAGTAAAAATCGGTCGCAAGCATTTCTATACGAGAAGAAAGTTCGGCGTAATGCGAGTCCGATTTATCTTCGTCCCATTTCATGTTCGCGTATACGAATAGTTTTTCGAGAATGAAACTCGTTCTACTGACGGTAAGCAGTACTTCAAGGACGTTGCTTTCGTTGATTTTACCGGAAAAAGAGCGTATAGACTCTGTCGCGCCGCGTACGTCTTCGATCATTTTTTCGATCTGATCTTCCAGTAAAATATCCGTGAGGCGCCACTTCCTGTTCGTCGGTACGTCCGCCCTGTTTTTGATTTGATCCATTTTACCTCATTATAATAATATGATTATTATACTATTATAACCGGACCTTGTCAATTTCATTTCTTGCAATCAGTTTTTTTAAAGGGTAATAAAAAAAATGCACCCACTCCGACGATAGATACCGAACCGGAATATAAACAGGTGGCTCCTTTAAAGCTTCCTCGTAACACATCCCATCCTTTGCTTAGTGCTGCTGCGATCAAACTCTGACACGGTTCGCAATGTGAGATTGTACAAGACCTTACGATCAACACTCCTTATTTATAGCTGCATTCCATATATATCGCCTCGGTGGGCGTTCGATCCTGCTGTAGCGGATTGCAGGTTACAGGGCACCGCTGACTCCCCATCTAGCATCGTCTACAGTATAATACGTTTTTACAAAAAAATCAAGTGTTTTGGTTATATCCTTACCATTCGTATTTTTCACCGAACAGTTTCTGTGAAATTTCCGTTTTTAATTCCTGGATGCCCTTCCCCGTTTTTGCGCTGATACATACGCCGTCGAGCGGAAGTATATCTTTTTCCGTCAACTTATCCGTCTTATTGAATACGGAAAGTACCGGTACGTTATCGGCGCCGATTTCTTTAAGAACACCCTTCACAACGTCGTATTTTTGCACGAAATCGGCGTCGGATACGTCGCAAACAAGCAAAATGAGATCGGCTTCCGTCGTCTCTTCGAGCGTGCTTTTGAATGCTTCTATAAATTCGTGCGGAAGACGCGAAATAAAACCGACGGTGTCCGTTATGATAAATTCTTTTTTCGGAGCGAGCCACATCTTTCTGGAAACGGGGTCGAGCGTAGCAAAAAGCATATCTTTTTCAAGCACGTTTGCTTTCGTTAAGTTGTTCATCAGCGTCGATTTTCCTGCATTTGTGTATCCGACGATACAAACAGACTTGATTTCCGTTTTGTTGCGTTTATTTCGACGCAGTCGTCTCGTTTCGGCCGCTTTTTCAAGTCGTCGCTCCAGATCTTTGATTTCTTCTCGGATTGTGCGTCGATCCAATTCAAGTTGTTGTTCGCCGCCGCCGCGCCTGGCTCCCGCTCCGCCGCCTCCGCCGCCGCCCGTACGAGATAGGATCATTCCCTGCCCCAGAACACGAGGAAGAGCGTGTTTTTTCTGCGCCAGTTCTACCTGGAGTTTACCTTCGTTGCTCGTCGCGTGCGCGGCAAAAATTTCCAAAATCAAAGTAGCCCGGTCGATAACGGGAATTTTCAGTTCTTTTTCGAGGTTGTTCAGTTGACTCGGACTGACGTCGTTATCGAAAATAACTTTTTCGGCGTCGAGCGCTTTGATTGCCTCGGCCAGTTCCTGCACTTTACCCGTGCCGATATAAAAAGTATGATCGGGCTTTTCTCGACGTTGCGTCAACGTTCCGACGGATAAATATCCGGCGGTATGCGCAAGATCCGTCAGTTCCGAAAAAACGTCGTTTTCTTCTTTATCTTTATCGACTCTGACGAGAATAACTTTTGTGAATTCTTGTTCCGTGGAGTACATATCAGCCCATTTTTTCGGACAGCTTTTCACCGCCGAGCAGATGAATATGGATGTGCTTTACGCTTTGACATCCGTTTTCTCCGACGTTCGTGATCACTCTCATACCATCCTTGAAACCAAGTTCGTCTTTTTTGTCGGCGATCACGGAAAACATATGAGTTAACGTCTCCGGACTATTTTTGCTCAATTCCGTTATATCGCAAAAATGCTCCTTAGGGATAGCTAAATAGTGCAGCTTCGCTTGCGGATTGATATCCTTGATAATGATCATTTTTTCATCTTCGTACATTTTTTGCGAAGGGATGATACCGTTTGCGATCTTACAGAAAATGCAGTCGTTCATATTTGTCTCCTTATTATTTTACTCCGTCTTTATATAGTTCCGACGGGGTGATGTTTACGATTTGTTCAGATGTCGAAACGTATGTTTTTATGTAATTTCTTGAATAACCGACGTAATATTCGCCTTCTTTTTCTTCAACGAGAACTTCTTGCGACTTGCCGAGAGAGCTTTTTAAGAAGCTGTCCTTCAATTCTTTTTTCAGTAAAAAAAGCTCCGCTTCGCGTCTTGCCACAACGTCGGAAGGCAGTTTTTTTATGCGATACGCGACCGTTCCTTCTCTCGGAGAAAACGGAAAAATATGCAGATCGGAAAAAGACGCTTCTTTGCAAAAATCAAACGTATTGCGAAA
>CACXDF010000203.1 GCA_902766325.1 uncultured Eubacteriales bacterium
AAGTCGTTCGAGGAGGTCAGATACGACGTCGTAGAAAAGTATCTGAAGGATTATGCTCTTCGTTCGATCCTCTATTATTATTCGAACGTTGCCGGAGGACATCAAAAAGCCATCGTTGAAGAAGTGGCTAAGATCTACGTCGGAGCGACTTTTGACGAGGAAAGTTGTATCGCGTCCTCGCTGGAAAGAGATCATTCCGTTTCGAGCGACTTTTTCATCGCGCTCCTCGGTCGTCACGACCTGGGCGTCGGATTCCGCGATGATTTGTACAACTCCTATTATGCTTTTTACTTGGAAGAGGGATACAAAATGCTCGATTTTGCCGTGGAGCATTCTTCCATCAACGAATCGAATGATATGTTCGTCTTGGCGAGAGAAAGAGTTACGCAGTATGCGGAAAGGATACTGTCCGTTAATTCGGCGGAGTTTACCGGACCGATCTGCGATTATCTGTACGGTTATACCGACGCGCAAACGGGTAAGTTCGTCGAAGGTATGACGCATCGCTACTACAGAGCGGATCTGAGGAATTACGTATTCGATCTGGCGGAAGGCAGTATCAACGGTTTGATCGCTTCGGCGGACGATCGCCTGAAGTCCTCTTTCGTCGATATCGCGTATGATATCTACTATGAAGGCGCTTACGGCGAGAAATTGGATTCCATTCTTGAGTTTATCGTGCATCCGGGTGTGGAGACTGCCTATCAAAACGTTATGAAGACGGGGCTTTTGACGTACGTCGCCGGCGGAAATTATTACCGCTTCAGCGTGGCCGCCGTCTCCACCGGCGCGGTCATTCAGGACGCTTATTACGTTTACGACGCAACGAAGCAGATATACAGAGTTACGACGGACGATAAGTTCCGCATCGGACAGACCTATTATACGATCCGAAAGGTGACCGTCAGCGGTACGCCCGCTTATTCCGATAACGTGTTCGTGCCGTTTACTTATTATGCGGACGAAGCGCGATATAAGAGGGTGAAAGATATCTTGCGCGTGACCGGAACGGGCAGAACAGCCAATTACCCCGTTATGACGGAATACTATCGGGATATCTTCGACGCTATGCAAAATAATCTTGTCGGCGAAAAACTGGAGCAGTTCTACGCGGCGGTGGAAAAAGGTATAATCAAATCCGTTTATCAGGATATTTACGATTCTCTGACCATTTTGACGCTTTCGCAAGAACAATTCGGCAACGCAGTATATTATTATATGACTTCGGAGATCGCCGATGATAAGGAAATGATAGAAGAATACGTTTGTCAACCCGCGAAATTAAAGAGAGACTTTTCTTCTTCGTTCGGCGCGAACTGGTGGAACAGCAGCCGCTTTGCAAGCGCACTGAGCGAATATCTCGGGAAGACGGTCGTTTTGTCCGATCTGGAAAAATCTTTGATCGGAGCCGTCTATACGCAGCAATATTACGGATGCGGCGGCGACGCGGATCTGGCCGGAGCCACTGTGCCTCAAACGCTCTACAGATTCCTGGAAAGGGTAGCTGAATATCGGGACGGCGTAGGTAGCTATGCCGATCGCGACGCGATCGACAGGGGATATCTGACGAAAGATAATATTTTGTATAACGATTACTCCGAAGTAACGATCGACTACAAATATTTCCTGATCGATCTGCTTATGAACGATACTGACTTTATGGGCGGCATAATTAAAGACGGACAGACGAACAATTCGCTTTCCTTTATGCAGTCCACTTTCACAAGTTTGTACGGAACTATTCTGCAAGACGTGGCAGGCCTCTTTATGTCCGCTTCCAATCTTTCGGAAAGCGGAGATCCGCTCGCAATCATCGAAAAGTCTCTTACCGAAGTCGGCTTTTTGGGCAATAAAGAGGATAAACCGGCCGCTTACGACATTTTCGACAGATATATGCGGAACGTCCAAGAAGTCCTTAGTCATACGTCCGCGTACGTAGAAATGAGGTTGGGTGAGATCAATCCGCTGAAGGAGTACGTCGATCGCACCTATATGGAGATCGCCGGCGTACCGAAGGGAACGGTGGCGACCGGTATCAGTAATGAAAATCCGAATGCGCCCGGACAACTGACGCTTGCGCACTTTATCCGCGAGTATGCCAGGACCGAAGGATACGAAGCGGCGATCAAAGCGCTTTATCAAAAGCGTACGGTTTTGATGACTTTCTATTCCGGAGATCATTTGAGCGCGGAAAGCGACGAAGAAGAACTGCGTCACGTAGTCTACTTTGACGCAGGAAGAGCGGACGGTTGGGCGGAGTTCGATCCGACGAGCGGCGTAGTCGCCGATTCTACGCTCAACAACGCGCGCATTTATATCGCGAACTCGCGCAAGACGACCGAAAAAATAGAAGTCCTTGACATTCGTTATTATAACGAATATATCGAGCGGTATTTGACCGATTATACCGATTATACCGTTATGGAGAACAAGAGCCTGACGAAGACGGGCGTGACCTTTACCAACGGATATCACAGCGATGCCGTATCTTATAAACTAAGCGACTTAACGGGCATCCGCGTTTGGTTCGAGGGCTCTTCGCAAGAAAACACTATAGTTATCGACGTTCTTAATCCGGTGCTTCCTTCTCGCGTTCACGCTTATGGATACGT
>CACXDF010000204.1 GCA_902766325.1 uncultured Eubacteriales bacterium
ACCGGCACTTCCCTTCAGCACCTCTACAAACGTTGCTGGAACGACTACATGGTCTCCCTCAACGGTTTTTCTCAGGAGATCGATTCTTCCGTCGCGGCTATCGCGCGTCGCATGAATACGGAAGGCGAAGGGACCCCCGTCGTCGTCTGCAACAGTCTGGAAAAGAAAAAGAGCGGCGCCGTAAAAGTCACCGTTCCCGCCGCGCATAAAAACTTTACCGTTCTGAACGCCAAGGGCGAAGCCGTACCTTCTCAGGTCGAAGAAAAGAAAAACGGTTCTTCCACCGTCGTTTTCATCGCCACGGTCGCTCCGTTCGGCGTGGAAAAATACACCGTCCTTCCCGCCGAAGCGCCTTACGAAAACAAAGTCCTTTCCGTCACGGATAACTCTTTGGAAAACGGAAAGTATCGCGTCCGTCTCGACGAAAACGGCGATATCTGCTCCGTCTACGATAAGAGCTTACAAAAAGAACTGCTTTCCCGCCCCATCCGTTACGACGTCTTCAAATACAAGGGCAGCAAAGAATACCCGGCGTGGGAGATCCCGTACGAAGCCTGCAACAAAAAAGCTCCGGAACACCCCTCGTTCGTCGGTTCCCGCGTCCTGGAAAAAGGCGCCGCGCGCGTAGCGGTGGAAGTTACGCAAAAATACGGCGACTCGCTGTTCACTTCCGTTATTTCCTTGGAAAACGGCGGAGACAGAGTGGACGTTAAATGCGAGACCGACTGGAGAAGTTTCCGCAGGCTCCTCAAACTCGACTTCGGTTTGACCTGCGCCGCGCCGGAAGCGACCTTCGATCTCGGTATCGGCGTTATTAAGCGCGGAAACAACAAAAAGAACTGTTACGAAATGTCCGCGCAGAACTGGGCCGACCTGTCTGCGAACGGTTACGGCGTGTCTATCCTCAGCGAGTGCAAATACGGTTGGGATAAGCCGGCCGACGATACGCTTCGTCTGACCGTCCTGCACACTCCTTTGTATTACTTCCATATGAAAGACAGTCAACAACACAAAATGGAATTGGGCCTCAACCGCTATGGATATGCCATCTTTTCTCACGCGGGAGAAGCGGGCGCCGACACGCAGGAAGAAGCCAAACGTTACCTTACGCCCCTGCCCGCCTACCTTCCTTCCAAGCACGAAGGCGACCTCGGCGCGGATTTCGCGTATTGCGACTTCGACGAGAAAGGCGTTTTCGTTAACTGCGTCAAAAAAGCGGAAGACACCGACGAGATCGTCGTTCGCTTCGTCGAATGCGGCGGCGCTCCTCACGAAAAAATATCTTTCGGCATAGCCGGCGGCATTCTTTCGGCAAGAGAGATCTTCGCTTCGGAAGAAGAGATCGGCCCCGCATCGGTCGAAAACGGGAAGCTCCTTTTCGATCTGAAACCGTATGAAATAAAATCCTTTGCCCTGACCCTGCCGAAAGCGGAGATCACCGCTTCCTGCGGCGCTTCGATCGACTTGCCGAACGTCGTTAAGGTATCCACCCCCAACGAAAACCGCGTCGCCGCTTCTTTGCCCGGGTCGGAAGAAAGCATTCCCGAAGAACTGTGGAAAGACGTTCTCTATTCGGGCGGCAAAAAGTTCTCGATGAAAGGCGCCGTGGCTTGTAATGGGCAAAAAATAGTTCTTCCCGACGGGGCGAAAAACGTAAGTCTTATTATGACTTCACTCGACGCCGCTCGTTCGGCGACCGTCCTTGTCGGCGGCGCAAAACAAACGCTCAACGTCGCCGGCTGCCACGAACGTATCGGCGCGTGGGATCTGATCTCTTCGGAAGAGACCGCGCATATCCGCACCGACCACGTCGCGTACGAGTTCACGCACACCCACTCGCCCAAAGGCGATAACATCGCGAAACAGTTCTATCTTTTCCGTTATGATCTGCCTTGCGACGGCGCAAATGAACTGGTTTTGCCCGACGACGAAAAGATCCTGCTTTTTGCCGCGACCTGCGATAAAGAAGACAAGATTTGCGCGCCCTGCGACATTCTGTTCGACACCGTCGAAAAGAGACCGTTCGACTATAAACTTGATCTCTACACCCGCTATAACGATTGGCTCCGCACCCGGTTCGGCACCAAAGAATATTGATTTTTATGGATAGCAGCCTGTACGTACCCATCATGATACCCACGATCACCGAGCGTTCACGCCCGGTGATCTTTTCCAAGCTCCGCGAGGCCAAGGCAAAATACGTCTTTCTCTCTTCGGGCAATCTTTTTTATCCATCGAAGATGAAAGAGGATATCGACCGCTTGAAAGAAGAGATCGCTCTTTTTGAAAAAGAAGGCTTTTCCGTCTGCGTATGGATCAATTCTTTCGGGTTCGGCGTGCCGCTCGGCGAAGAAGCAAAAGCCCAAGGCTGGACCAAAATAAAGGGTATGTACGGTCGGAAAACGGACTCTTTTTGTCCGACCGACGAAAAGTTCCGCGATTACTACGCGCACGTTCTGACCTCCCTCGTCAAAGCGGGAGCAAAGATCATTCTTCTCGACGACGACTATTGTCTGTCCATTCGTCCCGACGTCGGGTGCTCGTGCAAAAAACACAGCCGCTTGCTTCGTAAAAAAACAAAACTACCATTGCCCGGAGTGGCCATCACAGCCTTATCCGTCCTCGGGAAACCGGGTCGGCTCCGTAAAAAATGGTTGGAAGTAATGGGAGAAAGTCTCCTTGACTTTGCGCGCGAAATGCGTTCCGCCGTGGATAAGATCGACCCGTCCGTTCGGTTGGGCCTTTGCGCGGGTTATACCTCCTGGGACTGGGAAGGCGCCGACGCCTACGAAATAGCGAAAATCCTCGCCGGAAAAAACAAACCCTTTTTGCGTCTGACCGGCGCGCCCTACTGGCTCTATACGCGCAGGTTCGGCAATCAAAGCCTTGTCGATATCATCGAGTGTACCCGTATGCAAACGGCGTGGCTGAAAGGAAAAGACGTCGAAGTCTTTGCCGAAAACGACGGCTACCCGCGCCCCTGCTATCACGTCCCGGCTTCTTACTTAGAGGTATTCGACACCGCCGTCCGCGCGCAAGGAGAATGCGGCGATCTTAAATACATGATCGACTATACTATGTTTCCGGACACCGAAAACGGGTATACGGAAGCCCATAATAAGACATTGCTACTCTATCCGACGATTGATAAGCTGTTTTGCGACAAAGAAGACGACGGCGTGCGCGTCTACGAATACGCGAAAAAAGCGGAGTTGTCGTACACGTCGCTTATGCAGAACAATATTTTGGAAAGGACTTTCTTTTCCCGCGCGGCGACCATGCTCGGCAACGCAGGCATCCCGACAAAGTACGTCGGCGGCGGCGTAGGCGCCTGCTTCGGCGCGAACGCTTTTTACCTGCCGAAAAGCGCCCTTTCGGACGGCCTTATCTTAGACTACCCCGCCGCGCTGAAACTGACTTTATCGGGCATTGACGTCGGCCTGCCCGCAATAAAAGGCGACTGGTACGACCTACTAAAAAAAACGCCGCGCCTGTCTTCCGACACCGAAACGGACGAAGAGACGGGCGAACGTAACGCTATCAATAATGCGCCCCTCCCGGCGACCTTCCCTATTTTTTTCACCTCGGCCGTCCTGTACGCCGCGGAGCCGAAGAAAGAAGCGAAGATCTTGTCCCGTTACGAAAACGGTTCGCCCTCGTCTTACCTTTATGAAAACAAGGATGGTCAACGCTTCCTCGTCTATCTCTTCGAGGGGGCGTCCGTTCCCTTCGACAGCGATCTGCTCCTGTCTTATCCAAGAAAACGACAACTGAAAAAGGCCCTCGCCTACTTAGGGCGGAAACCCCTCTCCGCTTACGTAAACGGCAACGTATCCGGTATATACCTGATGACAAAAAAAGAAGGAAAGTCTCTTTCCCTCGGTTTGTGGAACACAAGTTCCGACGTTCATTCTTTTTCCGTCGCCATCGACGGTTTTCTATCCGTCAGTAACGCCTCCGATAGCGTCTCCGCAGAAGAAAACGGCATTTCCGTAAAAGAAATGCCGCCTTTTTCGTCGCTGTTTTTATCCGTTGCAATAAGATAAAGTTAGCTTCTTCAACTTATAAGCTGTTTTCCATTGCCTCGATCAGGGGCAATTTTTTCCCGCTGAGGAAGCGCACCATGGCGCCGCCGGCGGTGCAGACGTAATTTATTTTTTTCGTGTCGATAAACTTGGACGCGGCGGTAACGGTATCCCCTCCGCCGATGACGGTATATGCCGAGGTCGACTCCATCGCCTTCCAAATTTTCTCCGTGCCGAAGGCAAAGAGCGGATTTTCATACACGCCCGCGGGACCGTTGGCAAAAACGGTCTTCGCATTTTTGATCTCTTTTTCAAAAAGTTCCGCTGTTTTTGCTCCGACGTCCAAGAAGGACACGTCGTCGACGGGCAGGTCGT
>CACXDF010000205.1 GCA_902766325.1 uncultured Eubacteriales bacterium
CGTAGCGGATACGCATGGTGCCCGTTTCTATCGAGACGGAATTTATTTCCGACGCTTCGACCGAGTAGGTCTTAGCTTCTAACACGGTGTTGTTCATAACGCCGAAATTCCAACCGTTTTTCGACATTACCACAGTAAAGACGATGCCGCCCGCAATAAGGAAACACAGTCCGATGACAGCGATGATTATCAATGCTTTTTTCATATTTACCCCCGTTTATAAATGGCTTTAAAGATTTTGAAGAGTACGATCGCCGTATACTTCGTGATAAGGAAGAAGACGACGAAAAGTATCAGTCCCACGCCGGAAGCGGCAAGGCCCGCGCCGGCTCCGATGGCCGCGGTCACTCCGCCGCCCGCTACGATCGGGTAGACGATGGCGCCGAGCAAACCGGCTACGCCTACCGCCGCGCCGGATACGCATACCGCCGCAAAAGAAACGAGAACGGCAACTAACGCGCTACCGATGGGCAAAACAAGTAAGACCGTCGCAAAAAACAATCCGATGACCTCGGCTACGGAATGACCGGTTTTTGCCGAAGAGACAGTTCTTCGTTCGCTGATACGTTCCGGAGCGTACCCTTCTTCGGATAGCGTCTTCCGCGCGCAACTCTCGGGCGAACCGAGCTCGGCGATGATGCCTTCGTCCGAACGACCGTTCGATGCCATTTCGTCGTGCATTTCGCGATAGTACTCCAAAACGCGCTCGCGTTCCGTTTTGGGCAGCGACGACAATTCTTTTTTGAGTTTACGCTCCCACGTCTTATAAGTCATAGCCATTTACCTCTCATAATAAATTTTTTTATTCTTTCAAACTCGGGCATCGAGTCGATAAAATCCTTCAGTTTTTCCTTCCCGATCTGCGTGATGGAAAAATACCGACGAAGACGGCCGTTGAACTCCACGCTCCTGGTCTTTACCGCCCCGCTCTGCTCCAATCTCCGCAGGATCGGATAAAGAGTAGACTCGGAGATCACGATATACGGCGCAAGATCGGATATGATCTTGTATCCGTAGGACTCTTCTTTTTCTATCGCCGAAAGTACGCATACTTCCAACAATCCTTTTTTTAATTGCGCGTCCATTTATCTCTCCAATACTGTTCTATGTGCCATATTATACATTGCATAGTATTGCTTGTCAAGCGGAAGACAAAAATTGTTCATAATTATTTTCTTTCCGTTTTTCTTACTAAGTTCAAAGCAAAAAATAAAGCGAATATAACCGAAGAAAGCACTTGCTGATTTGCGAGTGCTTTCTTCGGTAAAGGCTACAAAAAAGAACGCGACTTAAAAAGTCTCCTAAATATTTCTCACTCTATTCCTTTTCCGAATGTATACGCTTCGTCCAGTTCTTCCGCTTTGACGTTTACCTCACCGGGATCGTTAATGCCGCCGCAAAAGAGCGATCCTGCGAGTGTCGCATTTTCAAAACAATCCACCCATCCTATCAAACCGTTCACGGCTTTTTCGGGCGTGGTTTCTTCGTCCTCGGCGGCCGTCGAAAGCATATAGACCTTGCGGAACCTGTAATCGGAAGAATAAAGCGGATTCATGCGATCAAGCAGCGTTTTCATCTGCCCGCACATTTCGTAATAATAGATCGGCGTGACGAATACCAGCGTATCCGCGTTCTTGACCTTTTCCGCAATTTCGACCGCATCGTCTTTCAGTACGCATTTCTGCGTTTTCTGACAAGAAAAGCATCCGATGCAAAAATTGATTTTCTTACCCTTCAAACTGATTTGCTCAACTTCATGTCCGGCGTCTTTCGCTCCGGCAATCAGGCGATCCGCCAGAATATCCGAATTGCTTTTTGCTCGAAGACTCGTTTTTATTACCAGTACTTTACTCATTTTCATCATCCTCCGTATGTTATTTTTAACGTAACGTTTCCGTTATTCAATAGTCTTGTCATATCGGCAGCGCTCTGATCGGTGATCCTGCCAAGGCGTGTGTATGCCCATGAGTTAGAGCCGTAAAAAACGACGATCTTATCGCCCGAATACAACATGATATCACCGGCGCTCGTTGTTGTTTGGACGTCGTTTCTCGGAAGACTCCTCCCGAGAGAACCGACCTGTTCGAATCCGCCGTACATCGACATTTGAATTGTAAGATCCTTTGCCGAGACCAGTTCTGTCAGCGCGTCAACGGACTCGTTTTTCTCCCATTCGACGGCAACTTCCGTGTCGTTTATTATTAAGCGCAACGTCTTTTCCATATCTGCTCCTTCCGTTTCGGTCGGTTTTGTATCATCGATCCATTTTTTGAGCTCACACTCGGTCACGCTACCGGAAAACCGTTTTCCTTGGACCCAGTTTCCGCTACCCGCTTGCGCCGCAAGCGCGTCGTCGCTTTGTCCGATGTCGCTCGATCCCGAAGTGCAAAACGGAATGACCGTTACGCCCGAAAAATCATGGCTTTCCACAAAAGTACTGAGTATTCGCGGCGCCTGCCCCCACCATATCGGATAACCCAGATATACGATTTTATATCCCTCTATCGAAATATTTTCGGCAATAGCGGGGCGCGCGGTCGCATCGTTTTGTTCTCGTGAAGTCCTGCTGCCCGAATCGCTGTAATTCAGATCCGCCGAAGAATACGGCGCCGCGGGAATAATCTCTTTAAGCCCGGCGCCGGTTTGAACGGCTATCTTTTCCGCGACTCTCTTTGTCGTTCCCGTTGCGGAAAAAACAACAACCAAAACGTCCGATCTGCTATCGTTCCTCGCGTTCGAACCGCCCGTTTCGGACGTATCGGTTTTCGTTCCCTGTTTTTCGGGAGGATCGGCGTTTCCCGCCCCGTCGCAAGCGGCGAGCGTAAACATCATCGCTAAACCGAGCATGACTGTTAATAACCTTCTTTTCATTATTCTCTCCTATTTCAAATACTCTCTGAAAAACGCTTCCAGTTTATCAAACGGGATCGCGTTTGTATTACCGCCGTCGTACAGATCGGTATGCGACGCGCCGGGGATGATAAAAAGCTCTTTGTTTTCCGTATACTTGCTACCCTTGATCATATTTGCGTAAGCGTCGCGCCCGAAATAGCAGGAATGCGCTTTGTCTCCGTGAACAATCAGAACCGCAGATCGGATCTCGTTAGAATAGTGCAGGATCGGCTGATTCATAAAGCTCTCGCACCCGATCGCGTTCCAACCGCCGTTCGAATTGAGCGAACGGGGATGGTATCCGCGCTCCGTTTTATAATAGTCGTAATAGTCTTTTACGAAATACGGCGCGTCTTCGGGAAGCGGATCAACTACGCCGCCTCCGAGTTTATATTCGCCGTTTTTCAGGTCTGCAAGTCTTTGCGCGCACATAGCCGCGCGTTTTTTGTAGCGAGCTTCTTCGCTGTCCTCGGAATCGAAGTATCCCTTTGCGTTGACGCGGGTCATATCGTACATCGTCATCGCCGCAGTCGCTTTCACACGGGTATCGAGCGCGGCGGTATTGATCGCCATACCGCCCCATCCGCAAATACCGATGATGCCGATCCTGTCCGGGTCGACTTTATCGCAAAGCGAAAGGAAATCCACCGCCGCCATAAAATCCTCGGTATTGATGTCCGGCGACGCCATATACCGCACGTTCCCGCCGCTCTCGCCGGTAAAAGACGGGTCAAAAGCGATCGTCAGGAATCCGCGCGCCGCCATAGTCTGTGCGTAAAGTCCGGAGCACTGTTCCTTGACCGCGCCGAACGGACCGCTGACGGCGATCGCCGGGAGCTTCTCTGCGACGTTCTTCGGAACGTACATATCCGCCGCAAGCGTGATCCCGTAGCGGTTTGTAAACGTGATTTTGCTATGGTTTACTCTTTCGTCTCTCGGATAGGTCTTATCCCACTCGCTCGTAAGGTTCAGTTTTTCTGTTTTGATCATAAAAATATTCTCCTTTATGGGTTGATTTATTCGTTTTTTCGTGCTACAATGTAATTGTAACACCTAAACCTAACTTTATGTCAAGGGGTTAAGAAAAAAAAGAGGTATTTTTTATGTACACGATCGGTCAAGTATCCGAAATGTTCGGCCTGCCCATTTCCACTCTGCGCTATTATGATAAAGAAGGACTGTTCCCCGGTATGGAGCGCCAGTCCGGGATCCGAAAATTCAGCGACCGCGAATTGGAAGCGCTTCGGATCATAGAATGTCTGAAGTTATCGGGGCTTGAGATCAAAGATATCAAGCAGTTTATGGCCTGGTGCGTCGAAGGCGCTTCTACCTATCCCGATCGAAAAGCCCTGTTTGAAACAAGAAAAAAAATCGTGGAAGCGGAGATGATAGCCCTTCAAAAAACGCTCGATATGCTGAAGTTTAAATGCTGGTACTACGAAACCGCGATCCGCGACGGAAACGAAGACCGTCTCAATGCCATGCTTCCGGACAAATTACCGCCCGATATACAAAAGTTATACGATAACGCTCACGCATCCGAAAAACGTAAATGATTATTCATCATCGACGCGAGGCACAATATCGCTCGGCGTCAGCCGAATAAAACCGAAAGAAACCTGATTTGGCAGACAAATCAGGTTTCTTTCATGGCGCACCCGATTGGATTCGAACCAACGACACCTGGCGTCGGAGGCCAGTGCTCTATCCAGCTGGGCTACGAGTGCATATTTTAGGCACGTATCGTATTCTATCACAACAAAACGCAAAATACAAGCGCTTTCGACTATGACGTTTTAATAAACCTTTTCCCCTTCGATAATGGTGGAGAGGACGTTCAGGTCGCTGTCGCAGACGACGAAGTCGGCCCTTTTGCCGATGCCGATCGAACCGCATATATCGTCGATTTTAAGGTTCTTTGCCGGAACGATGGTCGCCGCGTCGACGGCTTTTTCCAGTGTGATGCCACAAAAATCACGGAAGTTTTTGACGGCTTCGTTCATTTTCAACACCGATCCTGCGATCGTGCCATCGGTAAGGCGCGCGAGGTTATCTTTCACGATGATCTTGTTTTTGCCTAAAAAATATTCTCCGTCGGGCAGGTATTTTGCTTCGGTGGCGTCGGTGATCAGACAAACGCGCTTTTTTGCCGCGTTATACAGCACACGGACGGCTTCTTTTTCTACGTGTTTTCCGTCGCAGATGAGCTCGCAGACCATTTTTTTTGCCAGCATCGCGCCGCCGACCGCGCCGCAATTGCGGTGGCTGAGACCTGTCATAGCGTTATAGACGTGCGTAAGCGAGGTCGCGCCCTCTTTCTCCGCCGACAAGACCTGTTCGGCCGTGGCCGTCGTGTGCCCTACGCTGGCGACGACTTTTTTTCTTACGAGGGAGGCGGTCATACCGGGATTCTTTTCCGGGGCGTATGTTACTTGCATTATTTTGCCGCAGGCGGCAGAGTTCATCTCGTCAAAAGTTTCTTCAGAAAAGGATATAATATCTTCTTTGGGTTGGGCGCCTGCTTTTTCGGCGGCGATAAAGGGCCCTTCCAGATGAATACCGATGGGCTTTGCGCCGGCAAAAGCGTCTTCTTCCATCTGCCGACCCATACGGGAAAGCGCAGTCAGTATATCGGTTTTCGGCGCCGTCATGGTGGTGGGTAAAAAACGTGTGACGCCCTCTTTGATCAGGTTTTCGGACATGATCTTCAACGCGTCTTCATTCCGCATACAATCGACCCCGGCCGCGCCGTGGACGTGTTTATCGATAAAACCGGGCAGGATCAATAATCCTTCGGGAATGGCGTTTTCGCCGGTATAAGCGCCGAGCGCTGCGATCATACCGTTTTCGATACGCGCGGTACACTTAACGATACCGTGCCCCCATACGTACATATTACCACTTATACATTTGTTCATATTCACATTATAGCATATATTCATACGTAATAAAAGTCTTTATTCGTAAATCGTCGCATATGTCAATCCGCACAAAAAAA
>CACXDF010000206.1 GCA_902766325.1 uncultured Eubacteriales bacterium
ATAATCCGGAATTACTTCGGCGGCATAGAGCGGATCGAAAGTATAGGTAGCGTCTTGCTTGACGGTCACCATGATCCCGCCGCGTTTATCGCCGTAAACGTCCACGGCGGAAAAATCGAACACGGTGTCGTTAGGCCATCCTCCGAGGCCGTATTCTTTTGAATGGTCGGTACGGTATTCGTGCGACATACCCGAATGAGGAATAAACGTCAGATCAACGCCTTTATATTCGATCGAAGCGTCGTTACCGTGGTGATGACCGAAGAATACCGCTTTGGTACTGCCCAGTCGAAGCAACGTATCAAAAAACGGCGATTGATCGGCATAACTCGAGTAGTCTCCTTCTATCAGTTCTCCGTAGCGGTATACGCTGTCGCCCGTTCCCGCTTTGGCTTCTTGATAACCGATGAACATTTGCGGCAGGGCAACGTGGGTGACAACGACAGAAGGAACGATCGTTCCTTCTTGCCTGTTCAACGCCTCTATGGAGCTCGCGTAAAAATCGGTTTGCGCCTGAGTGATCACGTGGCTGTATCCTTCGTCGTCATAAACGCAATCGAGATTGCAAAAAGAATTCAAAAGTTTCCCTTTCGTGTTACGCACGTTGACGATATGATTTCCGTAACCGTCTTCGCATTCCCCCGAATAGATCAAGCAATACTCGTACTTTTCCTGCGTCGCTCTGATCAGGTTCGGCTTCGTCATTTGCGCTAAAGCGGCAGAAGTGTCCGCTTCTTCGGAGACGTACTCTTTTTCGCAATCGTGATTGCCGAACACAAAAGTCCAAGGTATCTCTTTGCTCTCGAATATATCCGCTATTTGGCAAAAATATTTCCAATTGTTAAAAATGACCGTCATGACGAGATCTCCCGCAACGATCACCAGATCGGGTCGTACCGCATCCAAATACTTATTCAAGAAAACGATCGTTAACTCGTTGGAAGATCCGACTATACCGTATTTTTGGGTAGGATCCAGCTGCGGATCGGCAAGCAACAGGACTTTTGCGTCTCTGCCGGTCGGCACGTAGACCGTGGCGTATCCATCGGCGCTCTCCGACGCTTTAATAAAGCCTTCGGTGTACGGGTCGGGTTCGCTTTTTGATTTTTGGCAACCGAACAGTAGTGTTACCGCAAGAAAACAGACAACAAAACAAAATAAGGATCTGCGTTTCATGATCATCCTCTTTTCCCTTTTATTCAATAACTACTATACACGACTTTGCAAAAATAATCAAGATTCAAAAAGCGCAAAGCATTCGATAATATAAATAAATTGTTTGTCTTTAAAGAAAAATCAAAGCGTTATATAATAAGGACAGATTGCCGCGAACGCGCCGTCCTTTTTGCGAAAACCATCCGGAATGCGACCGAGCTGCGTAAAGCCCAATTTTTCGTAAAGACGACGAGCCGGAACGTTCTGTTCCACTACGGCGTTGAATTGTAAGATGCGGAAACCTGCTTTTTTTGCTTCTGTCATGCAGTCGCGAACCAATTTTTCGCCGACGTGCTTGCCGCGCATTTCTTTCCCGACGGCATAACTTGCATTGCAGATATGTCCGCAACGACCGACGTTATTGGGATGAAGAATATACAATCCGGCGATATTCCCTTCTTCTTCGGCTACGCCCACGTAAGTTTGCGCGGAAAAGAAAGCTTTCGCCGTACTCTCGGTCAAAGGTTCTTCTTGCGGAAAGGCGTCGCCCGCTTCCACGATCTCGTTCCAAATAGCTATCATTTCGAGCAAATCTTTATCTTCGTATTTTCTGACCGTCATATAACATATATTATACGGTAAAGACGATGAAAAAGCAATTCTCTCCCAACGCACTCGAAAAAAAATAAATTGCTCATTGATTTTTATCTGCCGAATATGGTATACTGAGGAAAAAGGAGGATATTCATATGAAATATATTCTGAAAAACAAAGTTATATCTTTAGGCAACGGTTCTACCGTACGCGACGAAAGCGGACGCGACCTTTACTCCGTCAAAGGAAAAGTCTTTACCTGCACGCAAAAAAAATACATCCGTGACATGAACAAGAACGTACTTTATACCGTTCGCAATAAGTTCTTTCATCTTTTATTGCCGAAAGTCTTTTTGTGCGACGCAAAAGGCAATAAATTGCTTATGATCAAGAAGGAGAAAGTATTTGCTCTCCGTCAAAACTTCGAGATCGTGCCTCTCGGTGACAACGAACATAAGCTCTCCATCACCGGCGACATCATCGCCCGTCACTTCGATATTCTCGATAACGGCGTACCGGTGGCGCACGTAAGAAAGAACTTCAACCTCATCAAAGACTCTTTCTGGATCGACACGGACAGAACGGACATGGCGCCTCTTCTTATCGCCTTCGTTATCGCCATCGATAACTATTACGACAAGTTGAAAAACCAAAACAGATAAGCGATACGAAACGCGCATATAACGAAAACGACGGCTTTGCGATACTCGGTATTCCAAAGCCGTTTTTATATGGATAAACTTCACGTTTGAAAATCGTCGACGAGTATGGTATAATAAAAAACAGCGCCGAGCGCAAAGGAGAACGTTATGCAAAGCAAAAAGAAAATGGGTAAAAAAGAAAAGATATTGATCTTTTCCATCGTTGGGGTCGTACTTGCCGCGCTTATTCTGAACGTGGTCATCCTGCCTCTGACGGGCGGAAGCAAGCGGACGGAAACGACAAGCGTTTATACCGGCGACAACGCCTATATCCGCTATGATAAAGGATTATACCTTTCCGCGCATCGCGCCGGCGGCGATATCGAACCGGAAGAGACGATGAAAGCCTTCAAAAACTGTATAGAAGCGTCCTATAAAGTGGACGTGCTTGAATTCGACTTACACCTTACCAAAGACGAGAACCTGGTTCTTTTACACGACGACGAAGTGGACCGCACCAGCGACGGACCGATCGTTTTCGGCAAAGAGAAAGTCAAAGTCTGCGATAAAACGCTGGAAGAACTGCTTACGCTGAACTTCGGCTATAACTTCAAACGAGCGGATGGAAGCTACCCCTACCGAGAAGCGGGAGCAGACCTTACCGAAGTTCGCATTCTGCCCCTTACCACCCTGCTGACCTATCTTGAAAAGGAAGCTCGTCCCGACAAGAGTCTGCATTATATTATCGAGATCAAAGACAGCGGTAAGCTCGGAGAAAAAGCGATGGATATTCTTTACTCTGTCATGAAAGAGCACTCCATAACAGACCGCGTGATCGTGGGCACCTTTCATCAGAGCGTAACGACCTATATTGACAAAACGTACCCCGACGTGGCGCGTTCGGCCGGCATCGCCGATATGCTCGGCTTTTATTACGACTTCCTTTATAACGTCAAGATCGATCCGAAAAAACTCGGTTTCTCCGTTCTGCAGATACCTATGGGAATGCGCGGATATTTTGACTTCGCGACCGAAGCCTTCGTCGCATACGCTCATAAGTACGACGTCGCCGTCCAATACTGGACCATCAACGATCCCGAAGACGTTGCCCTGTTGCAAAAGATCGGCGCCGACTGTATCATGACGGACAACCCGGAAATGGCAAGTAAGATTTTAACAAAATAGTTTTTCTTAAAACGTAAGGATCGCCGACGTTTCGAGCGGCGTCGATCACGACCACGATCTATAGCTTCTTCCGTCGTATTCGCCCCAAAGAGTGACGTTCGCGGTGAAGTTATGGATGCCCTGTTCGTCGCCGGTATAGGACGTATGCGCCGTAAGCGACGCGTCGGTGTACCATAAATCGTTTTCGGCAATGCTCCAGGCATATTTATCCGTAAAATACCATTCTTCTCGGTAAACTTCGTGTCCGTTGTAGGCATACGCGTGCGCAAAAGACTTTTCGTACTTGACGCCGGTGACCTCGACGACGTTTCCGTTGATCGCCGTAGCCGTCGCCATGATATGAACGCTTTCGCCGTGGATCTGGATCTCGCCTTCGCTTACGAGAGAATCATAATTGGTCGCGATCCGCATGATTACTTCGCCATTCGCCACAATGTCATACGCGGTATACTCGGCGCTTTTACCGTACGCGTACAGCGTGGTCGATTCCATGAATATCTGCCGCTTGCTTTGATCGACCTGATCATTTTGATCCGCCGAACGATAGACCAAGAATTCTCCTCCGACGTCGCTAAGCCCGTCGCTGAGACTGTATACGATCTGCCCTTTGCGATAGACCACCGTTTTTTTGCTCAAAAAGGCGCCGTTCATATAACGATGGAACGTTACGCCAACGTAATCTTCTTCCACTTCTTTACGGTAGATATTGATATCTTCTCCGTTCGCGTAAACGATGCTGTCGACGGGGATCATCTGCGCGCATCCCTCGTCGGAATACAGACAGTAGATTATTCTGTCATCGCTTTGGGCGTATTCCCAAACATCGATCTCCTCGCCGTTATTGCAAGAGTTCTGCGCGTACGGTTCTTTTCCGCTTTCGCCGACCGTCCAGACGTAAACATTAGTGGTCGTATTTTCACCTTCGCCTTCACCGCCTTGACCTTCACCGCCTTGACCTTCACCGCCTTGACCTTGTCCGCCTTGGCCTTGTCCGCCTTGACCTTGTCCGCCTTGGCCGCCGCCTTGCATGGACGCGGAAATCTCTTTTACGCTTCCTTTCGTGAAGGTGAAGACGTAAATATCCAACACGGGAGCGCCGCTTTCGTCCACGCCGTCGTTCACAAGGACAACGACGTCGAGATTACGATGATCGTCGGTAAAGTATCTTACCGGAGCGCCCTGTGCAAACCACGGCGCGTCGCCGAGAGATTGCATAAACAGCTCGTACGCGTTTTCCGCAATCGCAGCCGCGTCGCCGTTTCCGATCAGAACGATATTGTATTTTGTCCCGGTTCCGGAAACGTATCCGGCAATGGCCTCCGCGCTCACCATACCGCCGGAAAAATCGGCTATCGTCGGCGCAACGTCTTTTTCAAAGATGGTCTCCTGCGAATACGACGCATAAACGCCTCTGAATTCTCCCACGTATTCGATCACGACGGCCTTTTCTTGCCCGCCCGATCCCGCGTCGGCTCCGATGAGATAAACGACGTTCCGTTCGATCATAACGGTCGGTATCTTGCCGTCGTTCCGCGGCAAAACGTAAATTTCAGCCGTTCCTGAGTCAGAACGGATAAAGCCGTTTTCGATAAGCGTCGCTTTATAACCTTCCAACGCTTCGCTCCACGCCCCGGAAAGGGTGAGCATCGCATAGTTTTGTCCCTCTCTCGTGCCGAACGAAACGGTGTACGCGACGGTCGCCGTCGCTTCCAATGACGGAATACGATCGGCGATTCCCTGCTGTTGCAGGAAGTTCGTCGGCCAGCCTACGCTCTCTCGTTCCTTATCTTCTTTCTTACAGACGAGTTCGTAGACGAGTTCTTCTCCGATCATATCCGAAATCGTACGATAATATGCCGAGATAGCTTCGCTCCGCACGCCCGTCTTCGTAAAGAACGCCGCGGATTTGATATCGGTGGAATTCAAGCCCAATCCGTCGACGAGCGCCGTCGCGAGCGCGCTCTCCTTTTCGGGAGTCTTTTGCTTGATCTTGTTATATTCGCGACCATTATACCATTTGCACGTGTCCGCGCTATACGCAAGTCCTTCCCTTTCGTAGTCCGAGAAAGAGGCGTGCGCTTGGTCGAAAACCAGTTCTTTTTCGGCTTCCAGTCCGAATTTACGCCATTCGACGATTTCGTTGTCGCGCACTTCCACGTAGTCGTACTCGTATCCCTGCGGACGATGGAGATAAGGAAGGTCTCCTTCCTTGTTGTCGGTAAGCATGAGCATCTTGTAGTTGGGAGTCGAACTCTCCATGTCGTAGTCGAGGTCAAACGAAACGTACCAATAAGTGTGTTTTTGTTCCGCGCCTTTGGTAAGGGTGATCTCAAACGAAACCTCGCTGAAAATCAAATCGTTTTCGTCGATGACGATGGACATGGCGAAGTCGATCCCGTACGCGTACTTCCGACTCTCGGCGTCCGCGGCGTCCGAACGCACTCTGTAACCCGTTTCGTCGTCGAAATACATATATCCTTCAACAACGTCATGGTACTTCGTGCCGAACGCATAATCGCTTCCGATGTTCTCAAAAACAGCCTTCAAATAATGGAACTGTTGCATGGGCGGCTGATCGTAATCGACTTCCTCGCCGTTCCAGGTCTCTTTGTCCGTTTCGATATAAAGACCGCGAATGACGTTGAGCGCTTCATCGTTTTTCGCCGCATATACCTTCGACCCGCCGGCCGGAGCGGCATTTTTCGTGCCGGAAGCGGAAGAAAAACTCTTTTCCACGCCGTTGAACGCAAAACCGACCTTCTCGTACGCAGTGGACGGCAAATCCGTCTTTTTGTTCTCGCACCCGAACAGCGACAGCATCGCCACCGCCGTAAATAACAGAATGAAAACAACGATCGAACCTTTCCTTTTCATCTTTTCCCTCTCCTTTTTAACGTAAATAAACGTTGCCTTTCAGCCGGCCTTTGATTATTCAATTAAAAAATATCATATTTCTATTACTATTGCAATAGCTTATTTAAATCATTTCATAAAATTTTCTTGAAAAAATTACCTTTTCGTCCTTTACGACGCAAAAAGCGGCCGTTTTCTCTTTCTTTGCAAAAAAAGGACTTGGGCTCGACCCAAATCCATGCTTCCGAACAGAAAATGCGATCATTCTTTTATAAGATCCCTACGAAACGCGCCATTTCGGCGTTTTTTCATTGTTACCGATCATTTTTATGCCTTTTCACCAGACGGAAGATAAGCGCAACGATAGCCGTGGCGAACGTCGCGCCGGCGGTGTCGATAAGCACGTCGGTAAACTGCGCCGCCCTGCCGCCGACAAAGCGTTGATGGTATTCGTCGAAGACGGCGTACAGAAAAGAAAACGCTATGGGTATCAAGAAAAACAAAATGCTTTTCTTGCCGAAAAGTTCTAACACGGAGAATACTAAGAGAGAAGAAAACAGTCCGAGCAAAAAATATTCGGAAAAGTGCGCCGCTTTACGGACGTAATGGGCAACTTGCGAAAAATAGGCTGCTTTGTCCGCCTTTTCCATACTGTCAAAGTCGGGTTTGATGATCTTGACGACCCATTTCGTAACGCCGTTGGA